>CAMATG010000323.1 GCA_945860645.1 Candidatus Sulfopaludibacter sp. SbA3
CCCAAGTTGCGGTAGACGGCGGCGCGGACGGTGCCGTTGTACTTGGCGACGCCCGTGTTGTCCAACGCGGTGAAGGAAGAGGAAGTGGAGGCGAGCAGGGTTCCTGGCATGTTGTTGAAGATATCCAGGGTGCCTGAGCAGAGGCCGCCGACACACTGATTTGCATTAATGACGTCGCCAAAGGCGGTCACCGAACCTGCCATGAGAAGGGCCGTGAAAGCAACGGACCGAAGTATCTGGGGAATGCGCATAATGGATCTCCTTGGGATTGACTCGCCGAAACCGGACACGGCTGACAAACTGAGAATAGAAAGGAGCGGTGCACGCGTCATGAGTCCAACTGCCTATTACCGGGATCCGCGCGGGATACAGGAAGAGCAGGATCGTGGGCCGATTTTGGGCGTCGATGGGACGTTGGGTAGTCCGGCCGATTCACTCCCGGGGGAGGTAACTGGAACCGGCGGTGGATTCCGGCCAGTACTCGCGGACCAAGGACGGGGCGCTCATTGGGCCCAATTTTTTTCGCATTTTTTCTCGGATGGCGAAAATTGGCGGGGCGTTGCGACATTAGCCTATTGGCCGGGTTGACTGGCCCGGCCACATGACACTTTGCGGGGTCTCCCGGCACACGCTGGGACACGATCCAGAGAGGTAGCTGTCACGGGGAAAACGCGATATTGTAACTTCGTCGTTATCTTCGATTGCTAGAGTTTGATGGAGTCACTATGAGAAAACTGATCTTGGTTGTTGCTTGTGCCGCGCTGGGCTTGACCGCGTGGGCGCAGACTTCAACGGGCACCATAACGGGGAGCATTACGGACACCAGTGGGGCCGCCATCGCCGGGGCCAAGGTGCAGATCGTCAACACAGGGACCAACGCCAAGGTGGACGTGGCGACTAATTTAGAGGGGAACTACACGGCGCCGCTGCTGCCGCCGGGTTCGTATAAGGTCGCCGTGGCGGCATCGGGGTTTAAGGGCTTTGAGCAGGCTGGGATTCAACTGCAGGTGCAGCAGCAGGCTCGCGTGAATATTGTTTTGCAGGTGGGCGCGATGACCGAATCGGTGACGATTCAGGGAGACGCGGCGCTGGTGGAGGCGACCACCTCATCGATTGGAAAAGTGGTCGACAATAAACGGATTTTGGAGTTGCCGCTGAACACGCGGAACGTGTATTCGCTGGTGAACCTGACGCCGGGGGTGACGGGCGGGATTGGCAACGCGCACAACGGGGTAAGTTATAGCGTGAATGGGGCGCGCGGGGGCACGTTTGACGTGTTGGTGGATGGGTCGAGCGCGGCGTTCCCGACGGTGAACGGGTTTGCGGGATTGTCGGTTTTCCCTTCAGTGGACGCGGTGGCGGAGTTTAAGATGCAGGCGCAGAATTTCAGCGCCGAGTTCGGGCGGAGTATGACGAGCGTGTTGAACCTGGTGTATAAGTCGGGGAATAACACGTATCACGGCAGCGCGTATGAGTTTATGCGTAACTCCGTGTTGGACGCGAATAACTTTTTTGCCAATCAGCGGGGCACGCCGCTGGCGAGTTTCAAGCGGAACCAGTTTGGCGGGATGGTGAGCGGCCCGGTGATTAAAAACAAGACCTTCTTTATGGGCGCGTATGAGGGGCTGCGGGAGCGGAGCTTTTCCGAACGGTTGACCACGGTGCCGACGGAGCGGGAGCGGGTGGGCGATTTCAGCCAGACGCGGGCGACGGCGACGGCGCAGATCACGATGTTCGACCCGAGCACGACGCGGGCGAACCCGAACGGGACAGGCTCCATTCGCGATGCGTTCCCGGGGAACATGATTCCGCAAGCGCGGTTCGACGCGGTGGCGCGCAACGTGATCGGCTACTATCCGAAGGCGAATACGCCGGGCGACTTGATCGGCCGGAACAACTTTTATAATAGCGGCGCGTCGGCAATCAATACCGATAACGCCGATGTGCGGATCGACCACAACCTGAGCGACCAGCAGCGGATCTTCGGGCGGTTTTCGTACCGGAAGTCGTTCAATGGCCCGCCGCAACTGTTTCCGGGCGATCTGGGAATTGCCGAAGGCCGGGTGAACAACAACGACTTCGGGCGCAACGCGGTAGTGGATTATACGAACACGCTGAGCCCGTCGATGCTTTTGAATGTCCGATTGTCCTTTGCACGGAACCGGTTCCTGTTCGATAACCAGGGCTTGGGGTTCGTGCCGTCGAGCCTGGGGCTGCCGAAGGCGCTTGACACGGCGGTGGACAAGTATATGTTCCCGCGGTTCGGGGTGGCGACGCAGACGGCGCTGGGCGGCAGCGACCATCGGCAGAGCGGGTTCAACAATTATGGGTTGGCGGCGAGCCTGAGCAAGGTGACGGGCAAGCACTCGTTGAAGTATGGGTATGAAGGCCGGATGCTGCGGATCAACGTATGGGAGGCGCGCGCGGCGGGCACGTTCAACTTCAACGCCGGCATGACGCAGGGGCCGAACCCGGTGAGCGCTAGCGCGACGGCGGGGTTTGGATTTGCGTCGTTCCTGCTGGGGGCCGGGAGCGATGGGAACTTCTATCAGAACTGGAAAAACGTGGCGGCGCAGAGCTTCTACCAGGCGTTCTATGTACAGGACGACTGGCGGATTACGCGGAAGCTGACGTTGAATCTGGGTGTACGGTATGACTTCGACACGCCGCGAACGGAACGGTACGACCGCATGAGCTGGTTCGATCCAAGCCTGACTTCGCCGCTGGCGGCGCGAGTTTCGGCGTTTCCGAATTTGAAGGGCGGGTTGCAGTTTGTGGGCGTGAACGGGAACGGACGCTCGCAGTACACCGGCGACTGGAACAACCTGGCGCCGCGGCTGGGCTTTGCTTATCAGATGGACGAAAAGACTGTCATTCGCGGGGCGTTCGCGCAGTTGTTTGGGCCGAGTACGCTATCGGCGCAGGGCACGGTGGGGCCGTATGGGTTCCGCGTGGAGACGCCGTGGGTGGCGAGTTTGAACGGGATCACGCCGTTGAACTTGCTGTCGAATCCGTTCCCGGCGGGATTCCAGCCGGTGCCGGGATCGTCGCAGGGGGCGCTGACGGCGATTGGCAGCAACCTGGACGCGCCGTTGGCGAACACGAACACGCCGTACACGTTGCAGTACAACGTCACGGTGCAGCGCGAGCTGCCAGGGGCGGTGCTGCTGGAGGCGGCCTATGTAGGCAACCGCGGGCGGCAGTTGTCGCGGGGCGGCGAGGGCGGCTTCACGCTGAACCAGGTGAACCCGCAGTTTTTGAGCCTGGGCAATCAGTTGAACCAACTGGTGCCGAATCCGTTCTTCGGACAGGGCGGCAGCGGCGTGGTGGCGAATGCGCAGGTTTCGCGGGCGCAACTGCTGCGGCCATTCCCGCAGTTCGGGGCGATTTACCCGCTGTTTTCGCAGGGCGCGACGTCGGACTACAACGCGCTGCAGGTGACCTTCAGCAAGCGGCTTTCGAAGGGCATCGTGTTTGAAGGCAACTACACCTGGGCGAAGGCGATGGATCAGGGAACGAGCTATCAGGACAGCTACAACGCGCTGGGCAGCCGGGCTGTTTCGAGCGTGCATGTGCCGCAGCGACTAGTGTTCAGCGGCGTCTACGAACTGCCCTTTGGGCGAGGCCGGCACTTTGGCAATGGGATGTCGCGTTGGATGGACATCTTCGCGGGTGGCTGGCAGGTGAACGGGATCTGGACGGCGCAATCGGGCTCGACTCTGGGCATCAGCGCGACGAACCAGTCGGGGCTTTTTACCGAGGCCATTCGTGCGAACAACAACGGCAAGAGCGCGGCGCAGAGCGGCGACGCGCACGGACGGCTGGACCGGTGGTTCGACACGACGGTGTTCAGCCAGCCGGCGGCGTTCACGCTGGGCAACATGGGCCCGCTGGTGGCGGACCTGCGCGGGCACCACATCAACAACCTGGACGCATCGATTTTCAAGGTGTTCCCCATTACCGAGAAGATCAAGCTGCAGTTCCGGGGAGAGGCATTCAACTCGCTGAACCGGGTGCGGTTCGGGAATCCGAATACGACCGTGACGGCGGGCGCGAATTTTGGACGCGTTACCACGCAGTCCAACGATCCGAGGCAGATGCAGTTCGGATTGAAGCTAATTTGGTAGGCCGGGAGCGGGGTGGACGATAAGAGCCACCCTACCCGTGCCTGTTGTACCAAAGGGGACCGAAACGCCCAGTTTATGGGCGTTTTTCCTTTTGGTCCCGTAGTTGCATTTGACTATTCCCTTGCATGAAATACTTACTACTGGGATGGTTGAGCCTGGGATTGTACGGGCAGTCGCTGATCGTCGGGATACCGAGTACGGACGTGGCGGCGAAGGGAGAATTCGCGATCGCGCATGAGACGCAGGTGAACCGCTTTGCGACGGGCGGGTATTGGAACAGCTTTTCGTTTGCGACGTATGGGATTGGGAACGGCGTGGAGTTGGCGGCGAGTATGTACGGGCCGTCGCGGCCGGCGTCGCCGGAGTTGGCGTTGGGAATGGGGTTCAAGAAGACGGTGAATCTGGGGCGTGGTTGGGCGGTGGCGGGCGGGGCGATGTTGCCGGTGTCGTTTCGCGGGAATGGCGTGGGCGTGTGGACGTATGGGCTGGCGAGTGTGCGGCTGCCGAAGTCGCGGACGCGGTTCACGGCGGGGCCGAGTTGGGGGACCCGGCAGATCTTCGGGCGCAACGCGATGAAGGCGATGGTGGGCGTGGAGCAGCCGCTGACGAAGAAGGTGGGATTGGTGGCCGATTGGTTCACGGGGACGCACGACCTGGCGGCGGCGATCGTGGGGGTAAGCTACCAGCCATCGCCATCGCTGCTGGTGATCAGCGGGTGGAAAATGGCTAACAACGCGGCCAGCGGGAAACCGGCGTTCATGGTGGAAGTGGCCTACATTTTCGGTCACAAGAAACACGAGTAGGCAGAGGCAACAATGCCCCGCGTGGCCGGAGCCGCGCGGGGCACTTATGGGTCCCACCTTAGCGAGAGTTAGAACCCAAGATCGAAGAAATTCAGGAGAGTGTTAGCGCCTCAACGATTTTCAAGCCTGCCGGGTGGCAGTGTCAATGCACTCCCGGCGGAATTCACGATTGTTAGGAGGTGGCGCCTTGCGATAGCGCGCGGAGGTGATTGTAGCTGTAGATGCCGGCGTTGTGACCGTCGCTCCAGAAAATGCGGATGGCGTAGTTGCCAACGGCTTCGACGGACTCCATCTTGAGCTTGGCCTGATAGACGCGGAGCGGATTGGTATCGGGCTCCCACTTCTGCGGCGGGGTGCCGTGGGCGCCGGTGCAGGTGGCGCAGGGACATTCTCGGCGGAGGAGTTCGAGGGGGAGCGAAGAGTGGGTGCCATCGACCCAGTCGACTTCGATCCCTTTGGATTTGCTGATGGCGATGTGTTCCGGTTCGGCTTGCGGATTGGTTTCGGTACTCATTCGGTTTAGTTCACCCGTTCGACGTCGCGGACGCCGCTGATGCGGCGGACTGCGGCGACGACGCGTTCGAGCTGTTTCTTATCCTTGACGTCGAGGAGCATGGTGATGATGGCGCTGCCATCGCCGCGTTGCTCGTCGGGTTGGGCTTCGAGGGCCTTGATGTTGGAGCCTTCGTGGAAGACGACGCTGGTGAGGTGGCTCAAGATGCCGGGGCGGTCATCGGCGTAGGCGGTGAGGCGGACGGCGAAGGTATCGTCGGTGGTGCGGACCCATTCGACGACGATCTTGCGCTCCACTTCGTACATCAGGTTCTGGACGTTGGTGCAGTTGACGGCATGGACGGCGACGCCTTTGCCGCGGGTGATGTAGCCGACAATCTGTTCGCCGCGGATGGGGTTGCAGCACTTGGCGCGGTAGACCATGACATCGTCGATGCCCTTGACTTTGATGACGAGGTCTTTGTTGTCGTCCTCGCGGATGACGGTGGGGGCGGGCTCGGCCGGGGCGGTGGCGCGGTCGTAGGCGTCCACTTGTTCCGGCGCGAGTTTGATGAGCACCTGGCGGGCGGAGAACTTGCCGTAGCCGAGCGCCGCGTGGAGGTCTTCCATCTTCGGAAAGCCGTACTCGTTGGCGACCGATAGCACCTGTTCGCGGGTCACCTTTTTCCATTGCACGCCGAGGCGGCGAGCCTCTTTTTCCAGGTACTTTTCGCCGATTTCGACGGCCTTGGCGCGCTCGGTGGTGTTGATGACCGCCTTGATCTTATTTCGCGCTTTGGATGTCTTGGCGATGGACAGCCAGTCCTTGGAGGGCAGGTGGCCGGACTGGGTGAGGATGTCGACGACATCGCCGTTCTTGAGCGTGTACTTGAGCGGGACGATGCGGGCATTGACCTTGGCGCCGACGCAGAGATTGCCGACTTCGGTGTGGATGGCGTAGGCAAAATCGATGGGCGTGGCTTCGCGCGGGAGGACGATCACCTTGCCTTTGGGCGTGAACGTATAGACTTCCTCGGGGTACAGGTCGACCTTGAGGGTGGACATGAACTCGCCGGGGTCGTGCATTTCCCGCTGCCATTCGACGAGCTGCCGGAGCCAGGCGATCTGCTGCTCGTCGGCCATGGCATGCTTGTGGCCTTCCTTGTACTTCCAGTGGGCGGCGATGCCGTCCTCGGCGATGCGATGCATCTCCTCGGTGCGGATCTGGACCTCAAAGGGCTGGCCACCGGGGCCGATGACGCTGGTGTGGAGCGACTGATAGAGATTCGGCCGGGGAATGGCGATGAAGTCCTTGATACGGCCCGGGATGGGGTGCCAATCGCCGTGGAGCGTGCCGAGGGCGGCGTAGCAGTTCTTCACCGAGTCGGTGATGATCCGCACGGCCAGCAGGTCGTAGACCTGGTCGATGGAGATCTTCTGCCGCTTCAGCTTTTGCCAGATGGAGTAGGGGCGTTTGAGGCGCGCCTCAATGCGGGCGGGAATGTCTTCGCGACGGAGCTTCACCTCGACGGCGGCGCGAATTTCGTCGAGGAGGCCCTGGTTGCCTTTCCGCTTGGTCTCCATGGCGTCGAGGATTTCGCCGAAGGCCTGCGGGTCGGTGTACTGGAAGCCGAGGTCTTCGAGTTCGGCACGCACCTTACCCATGCCGAGGCGGTGCGCGATGGGGGCGTAGATTTCGAGCGTTTCCTGGGCGATAC
>CAMATG010000324.1 GCA_945860645.1 Candidatus Sulfopaludibacter sp. SbA3
CTCCACCTGCCCGCCGATGCTCTGAATGTTCTTCTTCACAACATCCATGCCGACACCGCGTCCGGAGATATTGGTGATCTTTTCCGCCGTCGAAAACCCGGCATGAAACACCAGATAAATGGCATCGCGGTCGGAGAGCGCATTCGCCGCTGCCGCCGTCAGAATCCCCTTCTCCACCGCCTTGGCGCGCAGTCGTGCCGGGTCGATTCCTCGCCCATCGTCTTCCACTTCTATCACCACCTGGCTGCCCTCGTGATAAGCCCGCAACGACACCGTCCCTTGCGCCGGCTTCCCGGCGGCCATCCGCACCGGTGGCGTCTCCAGACCGTGGTCGCACGAGTTGCGCAGAATGTGCGTCAACGGGTCCTTCACTGCTTCCAGAATAGTCCGGTCCATCTCCGTGTTAGCCCCGTCGGTGGCCAGCCGAATGTCTTTTTGCAGTTGCGATGCGGTATCCCGGACCAGCCGGGGCAGTTTGTTCCAGATGGTGCCCACCGGCTGCATGCGGCTCCGCATCACGCCTTCCTGCAGCTCCGTTGTGATCAGGTTCAACCGGTGCGCAATCGCCTTGTCCTCACTCTTGCCGCCGCTCACACCATTCTGCAGAACCTGATTCCGGACCAGGACCAGTTCGCCCACCAAATTGATCAGCCGGTCCACCAGCCGGGTATCCACACGAATGGTTGGATCGGTAATGGTGTTCGATTTCGATAACACCACTTCGTCGTCCCCGCCATCGGCTTCCCCCTTGGCTCCGCTGGCCGATTCCCCAGCCGGGGACTCATTTTCCTTCGTTCGGGCCACCTGCTTGCCGACCGCCGCCACGGGTGCCGGTGACGGGTCTTCATTGGCCAATGCCCGCTGCAGTTTCAGCAATAGCTGCGTGTGCAGGTCGTCGCTCTCGTTGCCCGTCGCCTCAATCGACCCCAGCTCGTGTTGAACCGTGTCGAGAGTTTCCAGGATTAACGACGCCGTCACGGGGTTGAACTGTCGCTTCCCGTCCCGCAGTTCCGCCAGCAGATTTTCGGCCTGATGTGTAATGCGCTCCAGCTTGCCAAATCCCAGAAAACCGCACGTCCCTTTTACGGTGTGAAACGATCTGAAAATGCTGCCGAGAATCTGTTCGTCACCAGGACGCTCTTCCAACTCAAGGATCTCCTGCTCGACGCGGGAGAGGTTCTGATTGCTTTCGATTAGAAAGTCTTGAATGATTTCTTGGTCTTCCATCGGGGCATCTGCTCAAGGTTCTTATCGTGCGATTCCCCGCCTCCTTGAGCCGAAATTCTAACAGGACATCTTGTCCCACGTTCCGGCCAGAATGCCCATAACCGCTTAGTCGCTGCGCTAGAATCGAACAGCGTGTTCATTCGTCTCCTACTCTTCGCATCCCTTGGCCTCTCGGCCGCCGTACCCGATCAGGCGCTCGGCATCCTCCAGAAAAACTGCTGGAGCTGTCACGCCGGCGCCGTCGCGCTCTCGGGTCTGCGCCTGGATTCCCGCGCCCTCGCCCTCCAAGGCGGCAAGCGCGGCGCGGCGCTGGTTGCCGGCCAGTCCGCCGCCAGCCTGCTCCTTCGCGCGGTTTCCCATGCCGACCCCAAACTCGCCATGCCGCCCGGCGCCAAACTCGCCGAGGCCGATATCGCCGTGCTCCGCGAATGGATTGACAACGGCGCCACCTGGCCGGCCACTACCGCCGCTTTCTCCGGCCCCGCCAAGTGGTGGTCCTTCCAAAAGCCGCAACCGAAATCCGCCTCCATCGATACCTTCATCACCGCCAAGCTCCTCGAAAAGCAACTCACCGCCGCCTCCGAAGCCGATCGCCGCACCCTCATCCGCCGTGCCACCTTCGACCTCCTTGGCCTCGCCCCCACCGAATCCGAAATCACCGCCTTCGTCAACGACGCCCGCCCCACGGCCTACGCCGAACTCATCGACCGCCTACTGGCCTCCCCCCGCTACGGCGAAAAATGGGGCAAACACTGGCTCGACCTCGTTCGCTACGGCGATACCTCCGGCTTTGAGCAGGATCCCTACAACCTCTACGCCTGGCGCTACCGGGACTATGTCATCAAGAGTTTCAACGACGACAAGCCCTACGACCGATTCATCAAAGAACAAATCGCCGGCGACGAACTCTACGAAGATCCCGAAGCTCAACAAGGCACCGGCTACTACAACGTCGGCCCCAACCGCGACATGCTCTACAAGGTGGAAGACATCAATCGCATCGAATCGCTCACCGATTTTGTCGACACCACCTCCTCCGTCTTCCTCGGCCTCAGCGTCGGCTGCGCGCGCTGCCATGATCACAAGTACGACCCCATCCCCCAGCGCGACTACTACCGCATGCAGGCCATCTTCGCGCCCTTCCAAAAGAACCGCGTCTTCCTGCACTACAACAACGCCCGCGGCTACGATCTCAGCGAAAATACCCGCACCTTCAAACTGTACGATCTCGGCGCCGAAATCATGGCCGTGAAATCGCCCTACCAGGAAAAGATCCGCCAGCAGAATCTGTCGAAGCTTTCCAAGGACATCCAGCTCGCCTTCGCCGCCGACGAGAACCAGCGCACGCCTCAACAAAAGGCCTACTTCGAAGCCTACGTGAAGCAAGTCACGCCCAAGGAAAATGAGGTGATGGCGCTCATGACGGCGGCCGACAAGGACCGTCTCCAACGCGCCGAAAAGCGCCTGGTCTCGCTCTACACCACCTACGCCCCCGGCCCCTTCTCGCCCGGCCTCACCGATGTTGGTCGCGAATCCCCCAAGACCTATCTCCCCGTCAAAGGCGCCCCGCCTCCCGGCGAAGAAGTGGGCCCCGGCCTGCTCACCGCGCTCGGCGGCAAAGACATCCCCGACCCCCCGCTCACCTCCGCCACCACCCAGCGCCGTCGCGCCCTCGCCGAATGGCTCGCGTCACCGGACAATCCGCTCACCGCCCGCGTCATGGTCAACCGCGTCTGGCAGTATCATTTCGGCCGCGGCCTCGTCGCCACGCCCAGCGATTTCGGCACCCGCGGCGCCGCGCCATCCCATCCTGAACTGCTCGATTCGCTCGCCACGAACTTCATGTCCAACGGCTGGTCGTTCAAGAAGCTCCACCGCGAAATCCTGCTCTCCGCCGTCTATCGCCGCTCCAGCCGCCCTACCCCCGGCGTCTCCGAAAAGGACCCGGAAAACCAATACCTCTCTCACTTCCGCCGCCGTCGTCTGGACGCCGAAGAGATCCGCGACGCCGTCCTTCAATCGGCCGGTACGCTGAACTCCAAAATGTTCGGCCGCCCCGTCGTCCCCGAACTCCAGCCCGAAGAGCTGTACGGCATGAGCCAGCCCGCCACCAGCGCCTGGGTCGTCACCGCCACCCGCGAAGACCACGACCGCCGCAGCATCTACATGATCTCCCGCCGCAACTTCCGCATGCCGCTGCTCGAAGTCTTCGACCGGCCCGAGGGCGTGCTCAGCTGCTCCCGTCGCGAGTCGTCTACGACGGCGCCCCAATCGCTGACGCTCCTCAATGGCGACTTCACCCTCCGTCAGGCCCAGGCGCTCGCCGCCAAGGCCCTAGCCGCTCCCGACGACGCCACCCTCATCGCCACTATCTTCCGCAGCGTCTACGCCCGGGTGCCTTTGGCCAACGAGCAGCAAGTGGCCACGGAGTTTCTGGCCAAGCAGACCAAGCTCACCGGCAGTCGCAATGGCGCCGTCACTGAACTCGCCCGCGGCCTGCTCAATACCAACGAATTTCTCCATGTCGACTGAGGTCCCCATGCATTCACGCCGAGAACTCCTCTCCCGCGCCGGCAAAGGCTTTGGCGCCCTCGCCCTGGCCTCCCTGCTCGAAGAACAGGGCAACGCCGGCCCCACCACGGCCCGCGTCCCCCACTTCGCGCCCAGGGCCAAAAACGTCATCTTCCTCTTCATGCACGGCGGCGTCAGCCATGTCGATACCTTCGACCCCAAACCCGCCCTCCGCAAGTACGACGGCCAGCCCCTCCCCGGCTCCTTCGGCGAAGGCCTCATCACCAGCCGCATCGACTTCCGCAAAGCCCTCATGCGCGGCTCCCCGTGGGAGTTCAACCGCTGCGGCAAATCGGGCCTGGAGATCTCTTCCCTTTACCCGCATCTCTCTGAACACGCCGACGATCTCGCCGTCATCCGCGGCTGCCACGGCGACGCCTTCGATCACGCCCCGGCCATCTATCTCCGCACCAGCGGATCCCAGTTCCCCGGCCGCCCCTCGCTCGGCGCCTGGTCCGTCTACGGTCTCGGCAGCGAAAATCAGAACCTCCCCGCCTTCGTCGTTATGAGCGATGGCGCCATGAAATCCGGCGCCGGTGCGTACGGCGCGGGCTACCTCCCGGCCGTCTATCAGGGCACCGTATTTCGCAGCGGCCAGAACCCCGTTCTGCATCTCAACTCGCCTAAAGGCGTCACCCCGGAGGCCCAGCGCGAAACGCTCGATCTCATCTCGCGCATGAACAGGCGCCACTTCGCCGAACGCGAAGAGGACACCGCGCTCGACGCCCGCATCGCCTCCTACGAACTCGCCTACCGTATGCAGGCCGAAGCGCCTGACGCCGTCGATATCACCAAGGAATCCGAAGCCACCCGCAAGCTCTACGGCATCGGCGAACCCGCCACCGATGACTTCGGCCGCAAGTGCCTCCTCGCCCGCCGCCTCGTCCAGCGCGGCGTGCGTTTCGTTCAGCTCTACTGCGGTACGAACCTCGGCGACGACTGGGACGACGCTCACAACGATCTCTTGGGCTCGCACACCAAAATGTGCAAGAAGTCCGATCAACCCATCGCCGCCCTGCTCAAGGATCTGAAGGCCCACGGCCTGCTCGATTCCACCCTCGTCGTCTGGTCCAGCGAGTTCGGCCGTACCCCACTTGCCGAAGGCAAGAACGGCCGCGATCATCATCCCTACGGCTTCTCCACCTGGATGGCCGGTGCCGGTATCCAGGGCGGCCGCGCCCTCGGCGCAACGGACGAATTCGGCCTCCGCGCCGTCGATCAGCGCAAGGACGTTCACGACATGAACGCCAGCATTCTGCGCCTGCTCGGCATGGATCATCTGAAGCTCACCTACCGCTACCAGAGCCGCGACATGCGCCTCACCGACGTCCACGGCGAAGGCGAATTTACGCAGTGGTTGCTCAACAACAAAAGCTAGTTGCTATCCTAGTGGTTTCCTCGACTGATGGTGGCTACCACGCATAGCAAGCAGTTTGAATCCATAGAGCTCGAAAGTGGAGTTGTGCTTTCGCCTGTCAACGTTGCCTACGAAACCTACGGCACGTTGAATGCCGACAAGTCCAACGCCATTCTAGTCACCCATGCCTTCTCCGGCGATGCCCACGCCGCCGGTGTCGACGCCGAGGGCCAGAAGGGCTGGTGGGACAACCAGATCGGCCCCGGCAAGGGCTTCGATACCGACAAGTACTTCGTCATCTGTTCCAACGTCCTCGGCGGCTGCAAAGGGTCGACAGGCCCGTCGTCCATCAACCCCGCCACCGGCGAACGCTACGCCATGACCTTCCCGGTCATCACCATCGGCGACATGGTGACGCTGCAGAAAATGCTCATGGATTCCTTCGGCATCACGCGCCTGTTGAGCGTCGCCGGCGGTTCCATGGGCGGCATGCAGGTGCTCGAATGGGCCGTGCGCTTCCCGGAAGCGGTTGCCAGCGCCATCCCCATCGCCTCCACCGCGCGCCACAGCGCCCAGCAGATCGCCTTCAACGAAGTGGCCCGTCAGGCCATCATGGCCGATCCGGACTGGGCCGACGGCAACTACTACGACAAAAAGCCCCCTGGCCGCGGCCTCTCCGTCGCCCGCATGGTCGGCCACATCACCTACATGAGTGATGAGTCCATGCGCCAAAAGTTCGGCCGTCGCCAGCGCGAAGAAAACGGCATCTTTGAGGTCGAAAGCTACCTCCGCTACCGCGGCAGCCAGTTCGTCGACCGCTTCGACGCCAACTCGTATCTCTACATCACCAAAGCGATGGACATGTTCGACCTCGCCAACGGCGCCCAGTCGCTCGTCCCCGTCCTGGCCAAAAGCCGCACACGCTATCTCATCATCAGCTTCACCTCCGATTGGCTCTACCCCTCCTACCAATCGCTCGAAATCGTCAGCGCCCTGCGCCGCCGGAATCAGG
Organism: Candidatus Sulfopaludibacter sp. SbA3; assembly: GCA_945860645.1. GTDB lineage: Bacteria > Acidobacteriota > Terriglobia > Bryobacterales > Bryobacteraceae. Next base: position 6,168 of record CAMATG010000324.1, read on the forward strand.
ACGTCGCCTACATTGAACTCACGTCCAACTACGGCCACGATGCCTTCCTCGTCGAAGTGGACGAACAGACCGAACTCATCCGCGGCTTCCTCGCCCGCACGATGAAGGAGGTGGCCAAGCGATGAAAGGGGAAAACGGACCTCTCGTCCACGAACTCTTCGGCCGCGGCGACTACGGTCTCATCTCCGAAATCGTCGAGCCCGGCTCCTGCGTGCTGGATCTCGGCTGCGGCGAAGGCGAACTGCTCGCCTGGCTCGCCGAGCACAAAGACGTCGATGCGCGCGGCGTCGAAATCAGCCCCGCCAAGCTGCAGAAGGCCATCGCCAAAGGCGTGTCAGCATATCAAGGCGACATCGAAACCTGCCTCGCCGACTACCCCGACAAGGCCTTCGATTACGTCCTCCTCAGCCAGACGCTCCAGGAAATCCGCTACCCGCTGCAGGTGATGAAGGACATCCTCCGCGTCAGCCGCCGCGCCATCGTGGCCTTCCCCAACTTCGGCCACTTCTCGGTCCGCCTCGCCCATCTCTTCAATGGCCGCGCGCCCAAAACCAAGCTCTTCCCCTACGACTGGTACGACTCCCCCAACATCCACTTCCTCACTGTCGACGATTTCGAAATCCTCGCCGCCCGCCAGAACTGGCAAGTGGAGCGCCGCTACTTCTTAAGCGGCACCCGCGAAGTGAAATCGTTCCCCAACCTGATGGCCGAAGTTGCCGTCTTCGTTGTCAGCAACCGGTAATCCGCGATACCGTATCGGGGATGACACGCCGTCAATTCCTCGCCACCTCGGCCCTCGCCGCCGCGCCCTCCGCGAAGCCCAACGTCCTATTCATCTCCGTCGACGACATGAACGACTGGATCGGATGCCTCGGTGGCTACAACGGCGTCAAGACTCCCAACATCGATCGTCTCGCCAAACGCGGCGTCCTCTTCGCCAATGCCCACTGCGCCTCCCCGCTGTGCAACC
>CAMATG010000325.1 GCA_945860645.1 Candidatus Sulfopaludibacter sp. SbA3
TCCTCAGTACGCTCCTCCGCGGCACCGATGGCGCCTCCCGCCTCCTCTCCAGCCCTGTCGTCTACAGCATCACTGAATCTGCCGTCTGGCTCGCGCTCCCGCTCGCGCTGCTCACTCCGCTCCTCCTTTCGGCCACCCGCTACTCGCTCTTTCTATCGATAGAAGCCGCACTTCTCGTCGGCATCTTCGCCAGCGTCTTCGCCGCCCACCGCGAAGGCTCGCTCCACCGCCCGTACTTCATTACCGACTGGCTGCTCGAACGGAACTACGACCCCATGCCGTTCTTCCTCGCAGCCGGCGCCGGCCTCGGCGTGATGCTCATCGTCTGGCTCCTCAGCCGCCGATCCGCCAAGCAGACCCTCCTCGACCCCCTCATCCTCATGGCCATGATCGTGGCCCTCTTCCTCTTCCTGCCCGACGGCAAGATCCGCCAGTTGAACGCCTGGGCCGCCGCCGGCAATGGCGACGACAAGAAAAAAGCCGAGCAGCAAAAAGGCGGCGGAGGCGGTGGTGGCAAAGGCGGTCAGAAGAAGCAGGAGCCCCAACAGGACAAAGGCCAGAATCAGGATCCGGACCCCTCCAACGGCTCCGGCGGGAAAGCCTTCCCCGTCGCTGTCGTCAACCTGCACGACGACTACAATCCCCCCTATGGCATGTTCTATTTCCGCCAGGACGCCCTCTCCACCTGGAACGGAAAACGTCTCGTTCGCGATGCCAGCCTGAAGCTGGATACAGACATCGGCGTTCCTTTCCCGGCTGAGGCCATCGAAGTCCCCATGCGCGATCGTGCCGATACCGAGCGTCAGCCCAACGGCAAGCGCCTCGCCCATCGCATGCGGACCACCGTGGCCCTCATGACGCCGCACTCCAAGCCCTTCGCTTTGATCGACGCGGCCAAATACGAACCCGCGCCCAACCCCGATCCGAAACGCTTCGAACGCGCCTACAAAACCGAATCCATCGTCCTCGATACCGATTTCGGCGACCTCCTCCAGCGCAACGTCGGCAGCGAAAAGTGGTCCCCGGAAGTCTGGCAGCACTACACCCAGTTCCCCGACGATCCCCGCTATCGCAAAATCGCCGAAGACGCCAAATCGCTCCTGCCGCCCCACCTCCGCGGCATGGTCCTCGCCCAGGCGCTGGCCATCAAATTCTGGCTCGATAAAAACACGACTTACGATCTCGGCGTCGCCCGACCCAACGATGAATCGGACCCCGTCGCCGGCTTCCTCTTCGGAGATCGCAAAGGATACTGCGTCCACCTGGCCCACTCGGCGGCCTATCTGTTCCGCTCCATCGGCCTGCCCTCCCGAGTCAGCGTCGGCTACGCCGTCGACGCCCGCCAGCGCGGCAGCGGCTCGGCGGTGCTCATCCGCAACGGTGACGCCCACGCCTGGCCCGAAATCTACGTGAAGGGGCTCGGCTGGGTCGTGCTCGACATCACGCCGGAGAAGGTAGCCACTCCCCCGCAACAGGACAAAGCGGACCCCGAACTCCAGCGCATGCTGGGCGAGATGGCCCGCCAGACGCCCGGCTCGCCGAAAGAAGAAAACCCGCCCGCCGGCGATGGCGACGTCCGCAAAGCGTTCCTTGAAACCCTCCAAGCCATGGGCAAAATGTTGCTCCCCTTGGCCGCGATGACGCTCCTGGCGCTCTATCTCATGAAGCTTTGGCGCCGCGTCGAACCGCGCTTCTGCCCCGAAGAGCGGCTCCCGGTCTCGGCCTACCGCGCCACGCTCGACGCCCTCGCCGACATCGGCCTGCAGCGCAAATACGGCGCCTCCCGCGAACACTTCGCCGAACTGGTGGCCGGGCGCGCTCCTGAATTTCAAGAGCTCACCCAGTTGCACCTGAAGAACTCTCTCGGTGCCGGGACCGCCCCCCGCTCCCGCGCCGCCTGGCTCGAACTCACTCGCACCGTCTCCCGTAAAGCCGCCGCCGGTGTCCCCTGGTGGCGCCGCGCCGCTGGTGCGCTCCATCCCTTCTCCTGGTGGAAGGTCAGCTAGCGCGAAATCGAAAGGTATTCCATGGAAAGCTACCCGCAATCGCCGGAACCCGCCCAGGCCATCCATCCCCTGGCCTCGCCGTATGAAACGGCGCAAATCCTCCGCCGCCGCCTCCGCGCCGCCGTGAAAGGCCGCGACGAGGTCATCGATCTCATCATCACCGCCCTCTTCGCCGACGGCCACGTCCTGCTCGAAGACTACCCCGGCTCCGGCAAAACCACCCTCGCCAAGGCGCTCGGCGAATCCGTCACCGACGCCGAAGGCCAGCACATCGCCCCCTTCCGTCGCGTCCAGTTCACTCCCGATCTGCTCCCCAGCGACGTCAGCGGCGTGTCGATTTTCGACGTCTCCACCAGCCGCTTCGAGTTCCGCCCCGGCCCCATCTTCGCCCATGTTTTGCTGGCCGACGAAATCAACCGGACGTCCCCCAAGGTCCAATCCGCCATGCTCGAAGCCATGGCCGAAAAGCAGGTGACGGTCGACAATCACACCTACCCGCTCGACGATTTCTTCTTCGTCATCGCCACCCAAAACCCGCGCGACCTCGCCGGCACCTACCCGCTCCCCGTCGCTCAGCTCGATCGGTTCCTGTTCAAAATCAACATGGACTACATCGCTCGCGAAGCGGAAATTGACGTGCTCGCCACCCGCAAGGTCCGCCGCGGCGCTCCGGCCGAACGTCTCGTCACCCGCGACGAAGTCGTTGCCGCCCGCCAGGCCATGGAGGATCACGTCACCGTCGATCCCCGCGTCCACACCTGCCTGGTCGACGCCGCCCGCAACCTCCGCGCCCACAAAAAAGTGCTCCAAGGCCTCAGCACCCGCAGCCTCGTGCTGATGATCCCCGCCCTCCAGGCCGTGGCGCTCCTTAACGGCCGCGACTACGTCTCCTCCCAGGACATCGAGTACCTTGCGCCCTTCGTCTTCAGCCACCGCCTCGTCGTCGCCCCCGGCGCCGGCGACACCAAAACGGTGGTCCTCGAATGCCTCAAGGGGCCGCTAGAAATTCTCACCCGCTCCACCATGGCTGCTGTCGCCCCTATGGTCCAACCCCAGCAGGTGCCCCCCGCCCTGCCCCCGCAACCCCAGCAAGGAAACGGACAAGCCTGGTAATGCGTCGCCTCGCCGCCGTCTGGTTCACCATCGTGCTGACTCTCTGCGCGCAACAGCAGCCGCAGCAGTCCCAGCCCGACCTCGCCACCGTGCGCCAATGGATCGATAGCGGCAAGTTCATCCGAGTCCGCGAAATGGGCGAAGCCCTCCTCCGTCAGAACAAAAATAACCCCCTCGGCAACTACCTCATGGGCGTCGCCATGCAGCGCGGCGAAGGCAATCTGCCGCTCGCCCGCTACTATCTCGGCCGCGCCCGCACGCTCGTCGAACAGTCCGCCTCCACCGGCGACCAAACCGCCGATCTCCACGCGCACATTCTCTTCGAAATGCTCCTCGTCGCCGGCCTCACCGAAAAGCACGAAGAACAGATTCGTCTGGTCGGCGAGTACGGCCGCCTCTTCGGCGTAGACATGGGCGAACGCAGCGGCTGGTCGCTCATGAAGCTCGGCCGCCACCAGGAAGCCCGCCAACTCATGCAGAAGTACCTAAAGTCGAAGGACCCCGACACCCGACGCGGCGCCTTGAATACCCTGGGCTCCATCGAGATGTCGCTCGGCAACTACGAAGAGGCCTTCCGCTGGTTCAGCATTCTGAAGAACGAACTCACCGAACGCGACGCCGTCAACATCGCCACCCTCGTCCGGAATCGCGCCGAAGTTGCCAACGTGCTGCTGCAATTCGACGTCGCCGAAAGCGACACGCTCCTCGCCACAAAATACTTCCACCCTTCCAGCTACTCCAACCCCTGGATGAGCCTGTCGCTGCTCTACGTCACCGAAGGCCGCCTGTCCGAAGCCGTATCGGCCATCAGTAGCATGCACGCCTGGGACCGCCGCTCCGACCCGACGCTCGAACAGCAGCGCTGGAACGATGGCCAGCAAGCCACGGCCATCGTTCTCTTAGCCACCGGCTACCCCGACGCGGCCCTGCAGATCGTGCGCAGAATCCGCAGCAAACCCGACCGCCGCGGCACCACGTCCGGCACCATGGAACAGGCCGAAATCGGTCTCCTCTACCTCTGGCGCGAGACGCTCCGCATGCAACGCGAAGCCCTCCGCGAACAGATGATCTCCGAAACCTGGGCCGAGTGGTTCCAGTCCGGCTGGGAGCGCATGAAGGTGGAGCGCGAACTCTGGGCCGCCAATAGCCGCCTCAACGCGCTCCTCGTGCCCGAACAGCGCCTCCCCTGGATCCTCCGCCCCTACGCCCCCGATTCCCCCATCACCGAATGGATGCGCCCCGGCCTCTACGGAGCCGTCGGCGGCGGCCTCGTCCGTGCCGAGCTGGAAAAGCTGATCGGCCGTACCGGTAAACTGGCCGACCGCGAGCGGTCTTATCTGCAAGCCGCCATGGGCGAGTCGCTGATCATGTCCGGATCCTACGAGAAGGGACTGGCGGCGTTGACGGCGGCCAAAGAAAAACTCCCTCAGGAAGAAGTCCTCCTCCGCGCCCGTATGGAGGCCCTGGCCGCGCACGCCCTGGAGCGCAGCGGCCAGCTCGACCGCGCCGCCGTCGCATGGCGCAACGCCATGGAGCGCAACGCCGGCCTGATCCGCCTGCTCGATCTCTCGATCCCCGTGACGCTCTCCAGCGACAACTCCCCCGGTGCCAACGAAGCGGTCAGCTGGCTCGAAAAGTCCCCGCGCTTCCACCGCGGCCGCGGCTTCTCCCTCGCCGTATCCACCACCGGCCGCCGCATGTACGCGCAACTGCGCGGCCGTGACGGCGCCGTCCTCGCCCAGGCCAGCACGCTGGTATTGCCCGACATCAAGGACACCGCCCGCATGCTCTGCAAAGAGGTCCACCGCAAAGCCTTCGCGACGAAGATCGATCTCTCCCAGATGGATATCAACTCGCTCGACGGCTCAGTCACCTCCGGCGACTCCAGCCAGATCGGGCTCAAGGACCTCTTCGGCGTCAAATAAGCCGTCAATCGCGCTTCGCGTTGGTGAAAATCGCGCCCGTCGTATCGGCCCCTTTGAATTTGGCCCCCCGCAGGTCGGCCCCGGTGAAATCCGCGTTTCGCAAGTCGGCGTCGGAGAACGTGGCCTCCCGGCAGTCGCTGTCCCGGAAGCTCGCCCCGGTCAAAACGCAACTACGGAAGATCGTGTGACTGCAGTTCGCGCCATCAAAAAACGCGCCCGCCATATCGGCCCCGCCCGTCCCCGGGTCCATCATATGGCTCGGTTTGCTGCGCCGGTGACGCCCGGACATGCCGTGAAAGCTCACCCACGATAGATCGGTATTGCGGAAACTGGCCTGGCGGTAGGTCGCCGTGTCCAGCCACCGCGCGTGCCGCAGCTTCGCCCCGTGGAAGATGGCGTGAGAAAAGTCAGGTTGATCCACACCAGCCATCTCGAAATCCGCATCGCTGAAGTCGGCGAACTGCAGATTGGCGTTCCGGAACATCGTCTCGTACAGCTTGGTGCCCTTGAAATTGGAGTAAGGCAGAAACGCGCCGGGGAACTCTCTCCCGGTCAAATCCTGCTTCTCGAAGTTCCCCGGAGCGCGCTTGGCGATCGCCGTACTTATACCCATGGCGTCGTTGCGATACAACTCACGCGCTTTGTATATCAGAGCCGCCGCGATCCCCAGTCCGATCAAGAAAAACATAACGGTGCGCATCATCCTGTCCTTAGCGCCAATCCGCCGCGCCCAACATATACGCCACCGGGGCCAACAACAGCCCATTCGCCGCCACTCCCACCCAGGACAGCCACCCCATCCGCTCGCCGCGCACCAGCGAGATAATCGCGGCCAATTCCCCGGCCACCGCCCCCAGCGTCAGCAATATCGCTAGGGCAAACCATGGCCCCAACGCCTCACCCATATTGGTGGGGCTCTTCGCCGTGCGGGTCAAATAATACCCATACGTACCCGCTACCACCGGTAGCGCCAGCGACAGAACGTTGCAAATGGGAGTCTTCACAACCCATCAAGCGCATCCAACCGCCCCGGATTCTCACCCACCAGCCAAAATACCGGGTCGCGGACTCACCCCGTCTTCCGCACGAATCGTCGCCGGATTGTAGGGCGCTGGCGACAAAGGGGGCTAGCGGGCGGCGTCGGCGCGCCGCCCGCCGTTATTACAGCACCAGACGTTTGGCGTCGCGGTACAGGCGTTCGAGATCGTAATACTCGCGCGCCTTTTCGCTGAAAATGTGGACGACCATATCGCCGTAGTCCATCAGAATCCATTCGCCGTGCGCCTGGCCTTCGATGGCCAACGGGCGCTCGCCATTCTGTTCCTTGATCTTCTGTTCAATCTCGTCGCAGATGGCTTGGTTCTGACGGGTGTTGCGGCCATGACAGATGAAAAAGACATCGGTCATGGTGGTAATGCCGCGCAACTCCAACACGTGGATGTCGACGGCCTGTTTCTCTTCGGCCGCGGCAAACGCCGTGCGCCAGGTGGTATTCAAATCTGCGGAAACCGCATCCACAACCTCAGCGACTGCTTCGGGTGCGGGGGCGGCGGCAACCTTCTTCGGTTTCGCGGTTCGCGGTTTCGCGGTGGTGGGTTGCTTACGGGGCGTTCTGGCCGGCAAATACTGCTCCTGTGACAATGTCGTACTACACTTAAAGTATAGTGCGGATCTGTGGCTGGACGTGTGTCTCCCTGCTGGTCGCCTGCGTCTTGTCCGCAGCCGACACGGCGGCCGTGCGTCAAGCTAACGAGCAATTGGCCTTCGTACGCAAGCTGGCCGAGGCGGGCGCCGCTTCGAAAAAACAGGTGGAACGGGCCGAGACGGCGCTGATACAGGCGCAGGACGATGCTCTGATCGCCGCGACTCTCGACGCGCGGGTGGCGGTGGAAGACCTGACCGAAGAGCAGTCCGCGGAGGCCACTGGCGCCGCCACGCGGCGGTTGGATCGACTGCGGGCGCGGCTGGCGGAGCAGGCAGGCCTGGTCGGCCAGGGCGTGGCGCCGCGGACCTCTCTGGTGCCGTTTGAAGAAGAAGTGGACGGAGCGCGGC
>CAMATG010000326.1 GCA_945860645.1 Candidatus Sulfopaludibacter sp. SbA3
GTGCAGAATTCGCGCACGGCGTCGAACGTAAACCAGAACGTGCCGGGGCGGAACGCGATGTATGACTACCTGCGGGCAGTTGTCCATCAGGACAAGAGTTTTCGGGATTTTGCGTGGGAGTTGGCGTCGGGCGCGGGGAACAATTACGACCTGGGCGCGGTGAACTGGCAGGTGCGTTCGATCACGCCGGGCGGGCCGGCGCAGGACCGCTACGACACGGCGAACTTGCGGATGGCGACGACATTTCTGGGACTGGGCCATTACGACTGTTTGGCATGCCACGACGGGCGGCGGCACTTGGAACAGCTGAGCGTGTGGGGGACGGGGCAGATCCGGCTGGACGCCTACCGGATGGCGGCGCATTTTTCGCGGATGAACATTACCGGGCGGAACGTGCCCGGCACCGATTTTTATTCGGGTAGCTTTGATGTCGTTGACCGGACGACGGGGACGTACGACTTGAACACCACTTTCGGCAACCGGCCGAACCGGGTGCGGATGGGGACGTTGCTGAACCTGACGCCGGAGTACCGGGATGGGAAGACGCCGGCGAACGGGCAGAACTGGCGGCACGCGTATGCCGATGGGCTGACGGCGGATCCTCTTTTTGCGAAGAACGCCGTGAACCGGATATGGAAGCAGTTGTTCCAGTTGGGGCTGGCTGAGCCAGTAGACAATCTGGACCCGGCGCGGCTGGACCCGGACAATCCGCCGCCGGCGCCGTGGTCGATGCAAACGGCGCATCCGGTGTTGTTGCAGAAGCTGAGCGAGGAGCTTATCCGCAATGGATATAGCATGCGGGAGTTGATCCGGCTGCTGGTTTCGTCGACCACCTATCAATTGAGCGCGCGGTATGACGCAGAGTGGAAGCTGGAGTACGTGCCGCTGCACGCGCGGCACTATGCGCGGCGGATGGAGGCGGAGGAAGTTCACGATGCCCTGTCGCAGGCGTCGGGCAACTGGGTGAATTACACGCCGCAGGGGTTTGCCGAGGCAGTCCGGAGCGCGTGGCGGCTGCCGGACCCGAGCGAGCCGGGCGGGGCGGCGGGGACGTTGATGTCGACGTTTTTGAGGGGGAATCGGGATACGCAGTTGCGGCGGCAGGAGGGGTCGATTTTGCAGTCGCTGACGTTGATGAACGACACCTATATTCGGGACCGGATCCGGCTGGCGAACTCGCCGAATCTGCGGACGGCGGCGGCGATTGCCAATAACACCGAGATGGTGAAGGAGGTGTTCCTGCTGTATCTGGGGCGGGAGCCGGAGGCGGGCGAGTTGGCGAAGGTGCTGGCGGTGTTGGCGAGGGCCAACACGGCGGCGTTGCGGAACGCGGCGATTGAGGACCTGGCGTGGGTTCTCGTGAACAAAGTGGATTTCCTGATCAACTACTAGGACGGACCCTGGACATGGCTACCAAAGATCGTTTCGGATTCGATGAGAACGCGGCGCGCGGGACGCGATTCTGGCGCGGGCCACATCTGGGCCGGCGGGTGTTTTTCCGGCATATGGCGTCGGCGGTGGGCGGGTATTTCGTGCTGCCGGGCGGGGCGTTGGAACAGGTCGCCAGCGCGGCGCAGGCACAGGTTTCCAGCGCGGCGCAAGCGCCGCGGGCGACGGCGGATTTCTGCATTTTCGTTATGATGGACGGGGGACCGAGCCACATCGACACGTTCGACTTGAAGGTGGGCGCGTGGACGCCGGCGGCGTTTAATCCGCAGACCTACAATGGCGTGGCGTGGGCGCAGGGGTTGATGCCGAAGCTGGCCGAGCAGATGGATTCGGTGGCGCTCCTGCGGAGCGTGAAGCCGTGGGCGACGGCGCATGGGCTGGCGCAATCGTGGCTGCAGATTGCGCGGAATCCGGTGTCGGGGCAGAACAAGATTGCGCCGCATATCGGGTCGATCGCGTCGTTGGAACTGGGGCCGCGGACGGCGAACCGGACGCTGCCAGGGTTCATTGCGTTGAACACGGGGACGAGCCAGGGGCAGGGGTATTTGCCGCCGGAGCATGCGCCGTTTTATGTGAGCCCGAACGGGGCGGCGTTGCGGAACACGACGCATTTCGACACGCAGGCGATTTTCGACCGGCGGCATGGGATGTTGCTGGATTTGGACCGGGATTTAAGGGAGTCGCCGGAGTTGGGGTCGGCTGCGTTGGAGATTGCGCGGTGGGACGACGGGGCGCGGCGGTTGATGTACAACGCGACGGTGACGAAGGTGTTCACGTTCGACCAGGCCGAGCGGGTTCGGTATGGGAATTCGAACTTTGGCGCGGCGTGCATCACGGCGCGGAATCTGGTGCGGGCCGATATGGGCACGCGGTTCATTCAGATCAACGTGGGCAGCTGGGACATGCACGCCGGGATTTACACGGGCGGGCTGAACGCGGGGAACGCGAACTCGCTGGGGCGGACGTTCGATGCGGGCCTGGGGACGTTGATTGCGGATTTGAAGAGCGAGGGGTTGTTGGACCGGACGCTGATCGTGGCGATGGGCGAATTCGGGCGGACGCTGGGCGTGGTGAACGCCGGGGCGGGGCGCGACCATTTCCAGCAGCAGGCGGTGCTGATGGCCGGGGCACGGATTCGCGGGGGGCGGGCGTTGGGCGTTACCGATGAACGCGGGGCGCGGACGGATGATCCGGGTTGGTCGCGAGATCGGGATATTCGCGCGGAGGATATTGGGGCGACTGTGTATTCGGCGTTGGGGATCGACTGGACGACCATTCGCCGGGATGATCCGAGCGGGCGTGGATTTGAGTACACGCCGTCGTCGCGGGACGATCTGTACGGGCCGATTGACGAACTTTGGAGTTAGCGGCCGGCGGGCTGCTTGAACCGGCTCCAGGCACCGAGGACGGTGGCGAGGACGCCGGAGAGCAGGAAGAGGGCCCACTTGAATTCGGACTCGCCGTCGAACTGGTGGGCCGAGGCGAAGATGCCGCGGGTGAGCAGGTAGGTGGTGCCGAGGGTCCACATGACGAAGAGGAACTTCAGCTTCCCGCGGAAGGCGAGGAAGGTGGAGAGGAGACCGAAGGCGCCGAGGACCAATAGGGAGTAGCGCAGTTCCTTGCCAGTCCAGGGGAGGAGGTCGATTTCGAAACCGGCGTTGTCACTGAGCGTGGCGACGAGGCCGAGCGCGAGACAGACCAGGGAAATCAGGGTTTGGAAGCCGTAGCTGTAGAAACGGAGAATCGCTTGCACCATACGTTGGCCGAAACGTCATTGTATCAGGCGGCCTCCGGATTTTCCGAGGTAAAGAAATTCGGGAGTGGGGACGATTCACTCTATGACTGATAACCTGACAGCGTGCGGGTAATCCGCCCCGGGGAGAATTTGCTTTGATTCATCGCATGGGCCGTTGGTTGGTGGTGGGGCTGGCGCTGGCCGGCGCATCGGCATGGGGACAGTTGACCCCGGAGCAGAAGGCGTTGGACCTGCAGACGATTGCCAGTCTGTACGCCAAACAGTATGCGCCGTATGAATGGAAGCGCGATGCGTTGGGGTTCGACCTGTTCGATCTTCGGCCGTGGCTGGAGCGGGCGCGGCAGACGAAGACGGATTTGGAGTATTTGGACCTGGTGGCGGAGTACACCGGGAGCCTACAGGACATCCACAGCTACTACGTCGTGAATAGCGATTTCGTGGCGGATCTGCACGTCTTTACGGACGTTGTGGACGGGAAGGTGGTGTTTGAGCAGCTCGACCGCAGCTATTTGCCGTCGAGCCGGTTCGACTTCGCGGTGGGCGATGAGATTGTGCAGTTTAACGGGCGTCCGGTGATGGACGTGCTGCGGGATTTGGGGAAGATTGCTTCGTTCGGCAATCCGCGTTCGACGCTGCGGTGGGCGGCGGATCAGCTGGTTTATCAGCAACAGGCCTATATTCCGCGCGCGGCGGAGTTGGGCGAGAGTGCGACGCTGCTGGTGCGGCGGGCCGATGGGAGCGAGAAGAGCTATACGATCCCTTGGGACAAGTCGGGAACGCCGTTGATGAAATTGGGACCGTTGCCGAATTTCCGGATGGCGCGGACGTTGGGGCGAGATGAGGGGGCGGGGGAAGTATTGCCGGCGGATCCGGGCGTGGCTGGGTTTCGGCGTCCATGGGTGGCATTGCAGCGGCATGTGAGCGCGCGGCCGGTGCGGGCTCTGCGCGGGTTTGGCGGGCGGGATCCGATCTACCGGATGCCGACGGCGTTCGTGCAACGGCTGGGGCGGAACCGCTCCGATTTCTTTTTTAGCGGGACTCAGACGGTGAACGGGAAGCGGGTGGGGCTGATCCGGATTGGGACGTTCCAGCCGGTGAGCTTCAGTCTGTTGAGCCTGGCGAGTAATCAGTTCACGAACGAAATCACGTTTATGAAGGCGAACACGGACGTGCTGGTGGTGGATGTGACGCGAAATGAGGGTGGGTTTGCGTGCTACGCCGAGGACCTGGAGCAGCGATTGATACCCAAGCCGTTTCAGACGATTGGGCTGGAGATGCGGCCGAACTTGGAGCTGATCCGGTCATTTGAGTATTCGGTACTGGACGCGCAGGACTTTGGGGAGGAGTGGGAGGTTCGGGCGTATTCGGCACTATTGAAAGATCTGAAGACGGCCTATTCGGAAAACCGGGGGCGGACGGGACCGATTCCGCTGTGCGGTACGGGGCTCGATCTGCAGCCGTTGCGGGATCGAAACGGGGCGGCCGTGGGGTACGAGAAGCCGATGCTGTTGCTGACGGACGAGTTTTCGACGTCGGCGGCGGATAGCTTCGCGGCGGTTTTGCAAGACGCCAAAGTGGCCAAGGTATTCGGGTTCCGGACGGCTGGGGCGGGTGGCAACACGTCTAGCACCCCGGCGGGATTCTATTCCGAGGGTACGGCGAGCGTGACGCAGATGCTGACGGTGCGGCCGGAGGCGCAGTCGATTCCGGGGTTTGGAACGACGCGTTATGTGGAAAACGTAGGGGTTCGGCCGGATATCGAATATGATTACCAGACGCGGGAGAATTTGCTGGGTAACGGAGCGGCATTCGTCGACGCCTTTTTAAAAGCGGCGGTTGCGTTGGTTCCGGCAGGAAATTAAGGGAAAACAGACACAACAGCTTGCGGTCTGCGCCGAGTGGACCTACAATTTGTCGAAAGGCCCTAGCTGCTCGTTCGTGAAACGCTTATGACGGGACGTTCACAATTCGACCATCGTTCGCAGAATATTCTGCAGTCGATCGTTGAGGCCTACATTGAAACCGGGGAACCGGTGGCCTCAAGGACGATCGCGCGTGCCGGTGGACGGCAACTGAGTCCGGCGACGATTCGCAATGTGATGGCGGATCTTTGTGACGAGGGGTATCTGTCGCAGCCGCACACCTCGGCGGGACGGGTGCCGACGATTAAGGCGTTCCGGGCGTACGTGGAAGGCTTGCCGACGCGGCGACTGGGCGCGAGTGAGCTGCTGCGGGTGCGGTCGGAGTTGAGCGTTACGGATTCGATGGGTGAGCGGTTGGAGAAGACCAGCCACTTACTGACGGAGATGACGAGGAACGTTGGCATCGCGGCGGCGATTCCGACGGACACGCAGACGCTGGCGAAGGTGGAGTTTGTTCTGCTGGCCGATACGCGGGTGCTGATGGTGGTGGAGACGCGGGACCGGATTGTCCGGAACCGGGTGGTGGCGCTGGATGCGCGGGCAAGCCAGGACGAGTTGAACACGGTACGGAACTTCGTGAACGAGAGCTATTCCGGGTGGACGCTGGGGGCGATTCGGCGGGACCTGCGGGTGCGACTGGCGGAAGACAGGGCGGCCTACGATACGCTGTTGTGCCAGTTGCAGGCGCTGTATCAGAACGGGTTGCTGGACCTGGGGTTGACGCCGGAAGTGCATCTGGAAGGGACTTCGAACCTTTTCGGGATGGACATGGAGTTCAACCGGGACCGGTTGCGGGAGATATTCCGGACGCTGGAAGAGAAGCAGCGGTTGTTGGAGTTGCTGGACCGGTTTTTGGAACAGTCGCGGAAGGATGTGGCGATCCAAATTGGGCTCGGGGATCTGCACCCGAGTTTGCAGGATTTGTCGTTGATCGGGCTGACGGTATCGTTGCCGTCGGGGATATCGACGCGGGTGGCGGTGTTGGGGCCGCTGCGGATGAATTACAGCCAGGTGTTGTCAACGGTTTACCATGTAGGTGAGGCGATTGAATCGCTTTCGGCGTAAGCTGGCGTAAGTTGAGTCGACCGTTATCAGATTTCCTTCGCCGCTTTGGATATAATAGGAGTGTGAGCGTACCCATGGACCAACCTCAAGATGAGGTTTCGCTTTCTGGCGAGGCTGAGAGCCAGCTAGCAGACGGGCAGGAAACTCCCGCGACCGAGGCAGCACCGGATCCGATTGTTGCCGAGCGCGATGCGTTGGCCCAGGAAAAAGCGGAACTGCAATCGCTGTTGCTGCGGCGACAGGCCGATTACGAAAATTCCCGCCGCCGAGCGGAAAAAGAGCGGATTGAACATGCCGAGTATGCGGCGATGGACGCCGTGAAGGCATTTTTGCCGATTTTGGATGACTTTGAGCGCGCTTTGGGCGTGGAAACCACGGACAAAGAGTATGCGCGCGGGATCGAATTGATTTACCAGCGGACGTTGGACACGTTGAAGAAACTGGGCCTGGAAGCGATGGAGACGCAGGGAACGACGTTTGATCCGAACGTGCATCATGCCATTGAGATGGTGAACACGGAGGAGGCAGAGGACCAGAGCGTTCTCGGAGAGTTCCAACGTGGTTACCGCTTTAAGGGCAAACTGTTGCGTCCCGCACTGGTGAGGGTCGCAGTCCGGTGACGAAACGCGACTACTACGAGATACTTGGCGTTGCCAAGGACGCGGGCGATGCGGCGCTGAAGGCGGCGTATCGCAAGATGGCGATGCAGTATCATCCGGACCGGAATCCGGGGAACGCGGAAGCCGAAGAAAAGTTCAAAGAAGCCGCCGAGGCGTACGGAGTTTTGACCGACGCGCAGAAGCGGGCGGCGTATGACCGGTTCGGGCATCAGGGCTTGCAGGGCGCCGGTGGCGCGCCGCAGGGTTTTGATCCGGAGACGTTTGGCGACTT
>CAMATG010000327.1 GCA_945860645.1 Candidatus Sulfopaludibacter sp. SbA3
CCGCAGCCTTCCGTCGCCGAGAGAGATCGGTTGTTGGCATGGGTGCGCGGCGCTCTGCGCCAAGCCGCTGAAGCACGCGCCGGCGATCCCGGCCCTGTCGTCCTGCGCCGCCTGAACAACGCCGAATACACCTTCACCGTGCGCGATCTCACCGGTGTGCCAACGCTGGAGCCAGCCCGCGAATTCCCGGCCGATGGCGCCGCCGGCGAAGGTTTTACCAACACCGGCAACTCCCTGGTCATGTCCCCGTCGATGGTGACGAAGTACCTCGACGCCGCCAAAGAGATTGCCAATCACGCCGTCCTTCTTCCCGACGGCATCCGCTTCTCTCCGAACATCTCCCGCCGCGATTGGACCAACGAATCGCTCGACGAAATCCGCGCGTTTTATCAGCAATTCACCGAATCCGGCGGTTCGGAAACGGTGACGCAACAGGGAATAGCGCTCGATAAAAACCGGGGCGGGGCACTGCCGCTGCGCAAGTATCTCACCGCGTCGCTCGCCGCACGCGACGGCCAAACGGTGGAGGCCATCGCCCGCCGGGAAAAGCTCAGCCCGAAGTACCTTGCCATGATCGTTGGTCTGTTGACCGGCGCGTCGCCGTCGCCGCTGGTCGATAGCCTTCGCCGGAAATGGCGCGCGGGCGACGTGCCCGCAATGATCGCCGAAATTGAAGAGTGGCAGCAGACGCTCTGGAAATTCAGCAGCGTCGGGCATATCGGAAAGTTGGACGGCCCGAAGGCCTGGATGGAGCCGGTGTCGCCCGTCGTCGCCAAACAGGAGTTCCGTACCAAGCTCGTCGCGCCGCCCGGCAGTAGCGAGGTGAAGCTCTATCTGGTCGCCGAAGACGCTGGCGACGGCGCTGCCGCGGACGCCGTAATCTGGCTGGAGCCGCGCATCGCCATTGCCGGCCGCGCGCCCGTGCCCCTGCGGGAGGTGCGTGGCATGGTGGCCGCGTTGAGCAAGCAGCGGGAAGTCATCGTGGCAGATACAGCCGCCGCGCTGCAAGCCGCCGCGGGCCTCTCCGGCAACGCCGTCAATCCGGTCGCGCGCAATGCGTGGTTCGATTATCTCGGCGTCACCAAAGGCGCGGGCATCAAACTCGATCTGCTCACAAGCCGCATCGAAAAGGCCGCCACGTTCGCGTTCATCCAGGGCTGGGGTGGCGGTAAACAGCCATCGCTGCTCGCCAATTCCACCGCCCAGCACGTGCGCATTCCCGGCAACATGAAGGCCCACGCCGTCGCGCTACTCCCCACTTCTACCCACAAGGCCGCCGTCGCCTGGCGCAGCCCCGTCGCCGCTCCAATCCGCATCGAAGCCACCATCACCCCGGCCCACGCCGAATGTGGCAACGGCGTCGCCTGGTCCCTGGAACTGCGCCGCGGCGGTACGCGCCTCCGCCTGCGGGAAGGCACCACGCGTGGCGCCGCGCCCGTGCGCGTGCCCGCTGTCGAGAGCCTATCCACGCAGCCCGGCGACCTCATCTCCATTCTGCTCGATCCCCGCGACGGGAACGCCTCCTGCGACCTGACGGACATCGGACTCACTCTCTCCGGTGGCGGCCAGCAATGGTCGCTCACGCGTGACCTCACCGCCAATGTGCTGGCCGCCAATCCCCATGCCGACAGCGCCGGCCGCCCCGACATCTGGCACGTCTACAGCGAACCGGTCGCGGGCGCCGGCAGCGGCACCGTCATCCCCGCCGGCTCGCTCCTTGCCCGCTGGCAAGGCACCGACGACCTAGCCGAAAAGCGCAACCTCGCCTCGGCGCTCCAGTCGCTCCTTACCGCCGCGCCCCCACCGGCCACCACGCCCGATGGCGTCCTCTACCGTCAGCTTACCTCGCTCGCGGGACCCCTATTCATAGGGCTCGCGATCGATCCCGCCTCGGCCTCCGCGCCGTCCCAATGGGGTCTCGACCCCGCCCGCTTCACCGGCGCCAACCTCGCTGCCCACGCCCCCTCCACCATCGAAATCACGCTCCCGGCCGACCTCGTTGCCGACAGCGAATTCACCGTCACCGGCATGCTCGATCCCGTCGCCGGCGCCGAAGGCAGCGTACAGCTCCAGGTCCTCACCGCGCCCCCCGTTCCCCACAAAGGGCTGCGCCCCAGCGGCACCTCCGTGCGCACCGCCGATGGCACCTGGACGTCCAACAATCAGCGTGTCTCCTACGCCATGCCGGTGATCGTCAACGACCGCAGCGCCGCCCGCCGCCGCGTGGAAGCGGCCTTCGAAGAATACCGTCAATTGTTCCCCGCCTCGCTCTGCTACACGAAGATCGTCCCGGTCGACGAGGTCGTCACCCTCACCCTCTTCCACCGTGAAGATCAGCATCTCTCCCGCCTCATCCTCACCTCCGCCGAGAAGGCCCGGCTCGACCGCATGTGGCAGCAACTCCTCTTCGTCAGCCGCGCCCCGATCACGCAGGTCGACGTCTTCGAACAGCTTTGGCAGTACGCCACCCAGGACGCGGACCCTTCCAAATTTGAGCCCCTCCGCAAGCCCATCAACGACCGCGCCGCCGCCTTCCGCCAGGAGCTGATCGCCTCCGAACCGAAGCATCTCGATGCCGTTGTCGACTTTGCCAATCGCGCCTACCGCCGCCCCATCACTCCCGCCGAAAAGGCCGATCTCCGTGCCCTCTACGCCCGGCTCCGCCAGCAGGAACTGCCGCACGACGACGCCCTCCGCCTCACCCTTGCCCGCGTGTTGATCGGCCCGGCCTTCCTCTATCGCACCGAAAAACCCATCCCCGGCCCGCGCCAGGGCCCGGTCAGCGACTGGGAAATCGCGAGCCGCCTCAGCTACTTCCTCTGGTCGTCCCAGCCCGATGCGGACCTGCGCGCCGCCGCCGCCTCGGGCAAACTCCGCACCGCCGCCGGCCTCGCCGCAGAAACCCGCCGCATGCTCCGCGACCCCCGCGTCCGCCGCCTCGCCACCGAGTTCGGCACGGCCTGGCTGCACATCTCCGGCTTCGATTCGCTCGACGAAAAAAGCGAGCGCCACTTCCCCACATTCCGCGCCCTTCGCGGCGACATGTACGAAGAGTCCATCCGCTTCTTCACGGACTTCTTCCAGGCCAACCGGCCCGTGCTCAGCCTGCTCGATGCCGACCACTCCTTCGTCAACGAAGCCCTCGCCCGGCACTATGGCATTGATGGCGTCAGCGGCCCCGAATGGCGCCGCGTCGATGGCCTCCGCGCCCGCTCGCGCGGCGGCGTGCTGGGCCTGTCGGCCACGCTCGCCAAGCAATCCGGCGCCTCCCGTACCAGCCCCATTCTGCGCGGCAACTGGGTGGCCGAAGTGCTCCTCGGCGACAAGCTTCCCCGGCCTCCCAAAGACGTTCCCCAACTCCCCGAGGACGAGGCCAATCTCACCCTCACCATGCGCGAGCTGACGGAAAAACACACCTCCGATCCGCGCTGTTCCGCCTGCCACAGGCGCGTCGATCCGTACGGCTACGCGCTCGAACGCTTCGACGCCATCGGCCGTTGGCGCGACAAGGACCTCGGCGGCCGCCCCATTCACACGAAGACGAAGGTCATGGACGGCACCGAATTCGATGGCCTCGACGGCCTTCGCCAATACTTACTCACCAAGGGCCGCAACGCCTTTACCCGCCAATTCTGCCGAAAGCTGCTCGGCTACGCGCTCGGCCGTGCCGTACAGTTATCGGATGAACCGTTGTTGACCGAAATGCAAACGCAGCTCGCTACGGGCTCCCCCCAGGTGGGTGCCGTGATTGAGAAGATAGTCGCAAGCCGGCAGTTCCGCGAAATTCGTGGGCGCGACGCCGCGCCGGAGGAATAACACGCCATGGAAAAACAGAATCATCACTTCTCCCGCCGCCGCCTGCTGCGCGGCCTGGGCGTCTCCATGGCGCTGCCGTGGATGGAGTCGCTCCCCGTGTGGGGAGATACGCCGGCCACCGCCAAGTCCAGCGAAGCGCCCGTCCGTCTCGGTGTCCTCTTCTCCGGCAACGGCTTCCACAGCAAGGAGTGGTGGGCCAAGGGCGAAGGCAAGCAGATGGAGCTCGGGCAGGTGCTGGCGCCGCTCAATGACTTTCGCGAAAAGATGCTCTTCATCCGCGGTCTTTTCAATGCCGAAGCGCTGAAGGGCAATATTCACAGCTCCCAAACCGGCAACCTGCTCTCCGGCGCGCCGCTCGCCTCCGGCGGCGAAATCCGCTCCGGTACGTCCATCGATCAGCTTCTCGCCAAGCAGTACGGGGCCTCGACCAAAGTGCCCAGCCTCGTCCTGGCGTGCGAAAAGTCGAACCCCTCCGTGCACAAGAACTACTCCATGCTCTACAGTTCGCACATCTCATGGAGCTCCCCCACCACCCCCACCCCGCTCGAACTCTACCCCGCCCTCGCCTTCGATCGTCTGTTCAAGGACGAAGCCAGCAAGGCCGACCAAAGCGTCCTCGACGCCGTTCTCTCCGACGCCGGCCGCCTCCGTCGCGACATCAGCACCACCGATCAACGCAAGCTCGACGAGTATCTCGATTCCGTCCGCGATGTCGAACAGCGCATCGCCAACGCCGGCAAGAAGGGCCAGTTACAAGGCTGGCGTCCCACTCTCGACAAACCCAACATCGCCCGCCCCGCCGATGGCATCCCCCAGGACATCGGCGAACACATGCGCCTCATGGCCGACATCGTCGTACTCGGCTTCCAGACCGACACCACCCGCATCTCCACCCTGAAGCTGAATAACGACCACAGCTCACTCCGATTCCCGAACCTTGGTGTCGATTACATGATCCACCATTTACTCTCTCACTCCGATACAGCCGACTGGCTCAAGGTCAACCAGTTCTTCCTCCGGCAACTCGCCTACATAGCCCGAAAGCTCGATGCCATTCAGGAAGGTCCCCGCACCCTCCTCGATAACACCATGCTGCTCTACTGTTCCAGCATGTTAACGGGCAATCACGAAGCCCGCCAGTTACCGGTCGTCCTGCTCGGTGGCGCCGGAGGCCGCATCAAAGGGGGCCGCGTCCTCGACTACCTCGGAAAACCGGACCGCCAGATGTGCCGCCTCTACCTCTCGTTGATGGACAAGATGAATGTCCGTCTCCCGGTGTTTGGCGATGCCTCCAAGCCGCTGGACGAGGTGTAGTTACTAACTGCGACACAATGTTCCAGCCATGCGCGTTTTGTCGCGCTTGCTGCCTGTTTGTACTTACTCGCCCGAAAAAGATACCTAGTTGGCTTGCTTTTCCTGGCGTAGCCCATATACTTCGATTAGCTTTACTGAGTGGGGTCCGCAGTCCTACTCCCAAGCGGAAGTCCCTATGCTCTCCATACTCTGTAACACCCTATGCGCGAGTGCTCTCCAGGTCTACGACTTTCTGATGTATCTTCGCCACTACTGCCTAGATTCCGGAGTCGGTCAGGTTCTCGGCGCGATGCTCTTTTCTCTGTCGTCGGTCATCTCTGGAATGCTCCTCACCTACTGGGTCTACACTGCTTTCCACCTCCTCTCCGTGCAGGCCGATGAACTCAGCGACACCGAACTGGACGTCCTGCATTGGAATCGCCGCCGGAGATTTCTCGGCCGCCAGTTGTTGCGTGCCCGCCGATTTACCCCTAGATGGTTTCTCGCGCTTTGAAACCCAATGGCGCTGGCATACGCCTATCCTAGGAGTGTAGCCATGCCCCGCCTCCTGTTCGTGTTGCTCGTGTTAACCGCTTCGGCGGCTGATTGGAACTCCGTTCGCTTCCCGGACTGGTCCCCGGAAACCGTCCTGCGGCTCCTCACCAACTCTCCCTGGTCCAAAGGCTCCAGCGTCAATATCGACTGGTACAAGCGCGAACTTCGCCCCCTCACCTACAAGGACATCCCCGGAGCCGATCACAACGTCGCCAAGGATTCCGGCCTCGGCCCGCTCGGCGGCATCGGCGCGCCGAAACCCAAGTTGCCCACCAAAGCCGACCTCCTCATCCGCTTTCCCAACGCCCTCGTCATGCGCCACGCCAAGGCCCTCTACCGCCAGCGCGATGAGAAGCTCCCGGCCGATAAGCTGAACTCGCTCATCGACGCTCCGTCCCCCGATTACGTTGTCGAAATCTATGGCGTGCCCTCCGAAGTCGCCCACCAGGGCACCGGCACGATCGAATCCCTCGTCAGCCGCTCCGCCTACCTCCGCACCATCGCCGGCCGCACCTACCGTCCGTCCCGCGTCGAAGTGACCATCCAGGCGACAACGCTGAAAATCCTCGTCCACTTCCCCAACGAAGAACCCCTGCGCGTCTCCGATGAGGCAGTGGAATTCTTCGCTGACATTCAACTGCTCAAGTGCAAGGAGCAGTTCCGGCTCAAACCGATGCAGTATCTTGGCCGTCTGGAACTGTAACTACTCCGGCAATCCGAAGCTATACAGCACTCCCCCCGCGGACACGGCAACAAACTGCTTCCCGTCGACGGAATAGCTGATCGGCGATGACGAGATCGTCCCGCCCGCCTGCATCCGCCACAGGTGCTGCCCGGTCCTGGCATCCAACGCCATCAGGTGCCCCTCGGAGGACGACGCGAACACCACGCCTCCCGCCGTTGCCAGCACGCCTGCCGCCAGCGAGCCACGCGCCACCGGAGTCTGCCACTTCACCGTCCCCGTCGCCGCGTCAATCGCCTTCACGGCCGCCTTCGACGGCTCGTCAATCGCCACCGCGCGCCCGCCCCAATATGCCTTGCCCGGCTCATAATCGCCCGGCGTCTGAATGAACTTCTGCCCGGCTTCCGATGTCATCAGATAGTAAGTGCCCGAAGCCGCGTCATACGAAGGCGACTGCCAGTTCGTCCCGCCCACCAGCGACGGATACACGATCTGCCCCTCCGGCGTCGCCTTCGCGTTCGGTGCCCACAACGGCTTGCCATTCGCGTCAAACCCGGCATTCCAGGTCTGCTTCACAAACGGTTTGGCAAACAAGAACTTCCCATCCATGCGGTCCAGAACATAGAAGAACCCGTTCCGGTTCCCCTGCATAATCAGCTTCCGCGGCTTGCCGTCAATCACCCGATCCGCCAGCACCA
>CAMATG010000328.1 GCA_945860645.1 Candidatus Sulfopaludibacter sp. SbA3
ATTTCGGCGGAGCCGATGGGTGTTGCGGGGGCTTATGATGTTGGGTCGTCGGTGTCGCCCGGGAACGAGTTGACGCTGCGGTTGATGCAGGGGTACGCGTACCGGTTGCGGGCGAGCACGTCGGATCCCTGGTCTCTGGAGTCTGACGCGGTTGTGGTTCCGGCGGGGCCGGGGGATCGCACGGTGACGTTGCGGCTGAATGGGCGTCGTCGTCAGTAGGCGTAGGGGTTCTTGTCGATTGTGGTTTTGAAGCGGGTCTGGTTGCAGAGGTAGACGTCGCCGGTGAAGTAGATGCCGGGTTTGTCGATCTTCTTTGCGAATTCGTACGTCCGGCGGAGCATGGCTACGTCCATCTGCACGGGCGGTTCGTCGGGTTGATACGTCGTGCCGCGGGGGTAGTCTTCGCCCTTCGTACTGATTTCAATGTGGCAGCCGACGATGTGTTCGACCGGGTATTGATCGACGAACTTGATGAGGCGCGTCATGCTGGCCATCCACATGTTGAAGTTGCCGATGTAGCAGCGGCCACGGTAGAACATGTCGCCGGTGAAGAGGATGCGCGTGTAGTGGTCGTAGTAGGCGAACTCGCTGTCGATGTGGCCGGGGTTGCCCATCACCCATAGTTTGCGGCCGCCGAGGTCGTATTCGACGCGCTCTTCGGGGTACTTTGTCATGCCCCAGAAGCCCACCATCTCTTCATGGGTGAGGCCCATGATTTTGGTCTTGGGCCGGTCGAGGAACTGGTTTTGCGCGGCGTAGTGATCGCCGTGGAGATGACTGAAGGCGAGGACGAGTTCGTAGTCGAGCGGGTTGCGCTGGTTCTGTTTGCACCACTGGGCGACGACGCCGTCGACGACTTTGCGGAGGGGCCATTCGTTGGGGGAGGCGGTGGAGCCCTGGTCCAGCAGGATGGCGCGGTCCTTGCCGAAGTACAGGTACATGAAGGCGCCTTCGTAGTTGTAGGCCTTGTTTTCGCGCATGATAACGGTGTGCGCGTTGTACCAGTGGACCTGGACGGGCGGGTCCTGGTTGTCCAAGAGAGACTTGGATCCGTGGATCCATTTTGCGGGGAAGGTGCCTTTGGCGAAGTCGGTGGGCATGGTGGTTTACCGGAGGTTGAAGGGGGCGACGGGGACGGGGGGCAGGTCTGACGGCCAATCGCCGCGGTAGTCGACGCCGACGCGGTTGAGGAGGTGGAACTCGGCGCGGATGGCGACGTCTGATTTTCCTTGGAGCCGGCGCGCGTGTTGGAGCGCTTCGCCGATGGCTTCGGGTTCGAGTTGGAGCGCGTGTTCGTTGGGCTTGAAGTTGGTCCGCATGGGGTAGTGGATGCCGGGGCCGGCGGTCATTTCGATGTGGGCGCCGAGGAGCCAGCGGACGGGGTTGGCTTTGACGAAGGCTTCGATGGTTTCCAGGGAGCGGATGTAGTCGGCGTCGTTCGAGATATGAATGCGGCCGGGGAAGAGGAGATCGCCGGTGAAGAGGAGGCCGGTGTAGCGGTCGTAGAAGGTGAGGCCGTCTTTATGGGTGCCGGGCGTGGGGATGACGGTGATGACGCGATTGCCGAGATCGAACGTGGTGGGCTTGGTGAGGACGGTGGTGTTGGGGCGCCCTTTGAATTGGGAGACGCCCTGGTTGAGCGCGATGTCTTCGGCGGAGGTGTGGACGATGGTCAGCGGGAGATTGCGGAGGTTCGACAGGAGTCCGTCGATGGTGGTGCGGAGGGGGTAGTAGTTGGGCTCGGGGGTGGCGCCGGTGTCGATTAGCAGGGCCTTTTCGGTGCCGGCGAGGAGATAAGTGAACGGGGCCTCCCAGTGGACGGCGACGTTCTGGCGCATGACGATGGTGGAGGGGTTGTAGGCGATGACCTGGATGCGCGGGTCACGGTTGCGCGCGGCGCAGATGGAGCCGTAGTTCCACCTGAAGCGCAGGGAACCGGGGGCGAGGGTATTGGCCTTGAGCGGGAGAGCAGCGGCTGCGAACAGCGCGCGCCGGGTGATTATCATGGGGGGCTCCGGGTGGCTCAGGCAGGGAGCGAATGGCGGCGCGACAGGGGCGGGGTAATCTCCTAGTATATCGCTGTGGCGGGGCTGGCGCCGTTATGGATACCCGATGCGTTTGCGGCGCGAGAGGCATACACTTAGGGCAGATTAATAAAGGGGGGCGAGAACCAAGTGGGCTTGACCGTTGGAGTTCCCAAGGAAACATTTCCTCTAGAGCGCCGGGTGGCGATGACACCCGGCGGGTTTGACCGGCTGGCAAAGGCCGGGATGCAATTCCTGATTGAGCGCGGCGCGGGCGAGGCCGCTGGATTTCCGGATTCGGAGTACGAAGCCAAGGGCGCCGTCATTGTGGATCGCGCCGCGGTGTTTGCGCAGGCGGATGTGATTCTGCAGGTGCGAGCGCTCGGCGCCAACCCCGATGCAGGTAAGGCCGATTTGCCACTGCTGCGGAGCGGGCAGATTGTGATTGGGATGGCGGAGCCATTGTCGGCGCTGGAAAGCGTGGCGGCGATGGCGAAGGCTGGGGTGACGTTGTTTGCGATGGAGTTGATTCCGCGGATCACGCGGGCGCAGGCGATGGACGTGTTGTCGTCGATGGCGACGGTGGCCGGGTATCGCGCGGTGCTGGCCGGGGCGCAGGCTTCGGCGCGGATGTTCCCGATGCTGACGACGGCGGCGGGGACGATTGTGCCGGCGAAGGTGTTTGTGTTGGGAGTGGGCGTGGCGGGGTTGCAGGCGCTGGCGACGGCGAAGCGGTTGGGCGCTGTTTGCAGTGCTTATGACGTGCGCGCGGCGGCGAAGGAGCAGGCCGAGAGCGTGGGCGCGAAGTTCGTTTCGCTGGCGTTGGAGGCGAAGTCGGCCGAGGGCAGCGGGGGCTATGCGAAGGCGATGGACGAGGAGTTCTACCGGAGGCAGCGGGAGTTGTTGACGCACGTGCTGCGAGAGCAGGACGTGGTGATCACGACGGCGGCGGTGCCGGGGAAGAAGGCTCCGATTCTGATTACGGCCGAGATGGTGCATGCGATGCATCCGGGCGCGGTGATCGTGGACATGGCCGCCGAGCGGGGCGGAAACTGCGAATTGACGCGGGCTGGGGAGACGGTTGTCGTGGGCGGGGTGACGATTCTGGGGATGACGAATTTGCCGTCGGAGGCCGCTTATCACGCGAGCCAGATGTACGCGAAGAACGTGGCTACGTTTCTGCAGCACCTGGCGCCGAAGGGCGCGATGGAACTGGATGTGAAGGAGGAGATTACACGCGAGACGTTGGTGACGCATCAGGGCCAGACGGTTCACGCGAAGGTGGCTGAACTGATCGCGCCGGAATTGGTGGGAGGGTAATCATGCACTCATACGAAGTCGGTTTATGGATCTTTTTGCTGGCCGCATTCTTAGGGTTTGAGTTGATTCGCCGGGTTTCTCCGCTGTTGCATACGCCGCTGATGTCGTTGACGAACGCGATCTCATCGATTGCGGTGGTGGGCGCGATTCTGGTGGCGGGGCATCAAGACGCCTCGACCTTCGCGAAGGTGCTGGGATGCCTGGCGGTGACGGCCTCGACGATCAACGCCGTGGGCGGCTATTTGATTACGGACCGTACGTTGAAGATGTTCAAGAAACGGGGGGAGAGATGACCGAGATACTCTATCCAATTCTGTATCTTTTTGCGGCGGCGCTGTACATATTGGCGCTGAAATGGATGAATTCTCCGGCTACGGCGCGGCGGGGCGTGTGGGCGGGCGAGACGGGAATGTTGCTGGCGGTGGTGGGGACGCTGCTGCGGTTTGAGGTGGTGGAGTACCACTGGATCATGCTGGCGTTCCTGGTGGGCGCGGCGATTGGCGCGCCGCTGGCGTTGAAGATGCCGATGACGGCGGTGCCGCAGCGGACGGCGATTGCGCAGGCGTTTGGCGCGTTGGCGGCGGCGTTGATTGGGACGGCGGAGTTGTTTGAATCGCATCCGCATGGGTTCACGCTGGTGGCGCTGACGGTGGAAATGCTTTTGGGCTACGTGACATTTACCGCGAGTCTGGTGGCGTTTGGGAAGTTGCAGGAGTTGCTGCCGGGGCGTCCGATGACCTATCGCGGGCAGAACATTGCGAACCTGAGCGTGCTGGCGATTGCGATCGCGTTGGGCGTGGCGATGAACCAGACCGTCGACCCGACGGCGATTTTCCCGTTTTTTGTGGGCTTTTCGTTGCTGTTTGGCGTGTTGCTGATTATGCCGATTGGCGGCGCGGATATGCCGACGGTGATCGCGCTGTTGAACTCGTATGCCGGGTTGTCAGCGAGCGCGATGGGGTTTGCGTTCGACAATAAGCTGCTGATTGTGGCGGGCGCGTTGGATGGATCGTCGGGGTTGATCCTTTCGATCATCATGTGCCGGGCGATGAACCGCTCGTTCACGAATGTGCTGTTCGGCGCGTTTGGCACGTTGCAGACGTCGGCGAAGGGCGAGGTGGAGCAGCGGCCGGTGCGGTCGGCTTCGCCGGAAGAGGCGGCGTCGATTCTGGACGCGGCGCGATCGGTGATCATTATTCCGGGCTACGGGCTGGCGGTGGCGCAGGCGCAGCACAAGCTGCGGGAGATGTACGACATTTTGACCAGGCGCGGTGTGGACGTGCGGTTTGCGATTCATCCGGTGGCGGGGCGCATGCCGGGGCATATGAATGTGCTGCTGGCTGAGGCCGACATTCCCTACGACAAGATGGTGGAGATGGATGAGATTAACGGCGAGTTCCCGATGTGCGATGTGGCGCTGGTGATTGGCGCCAACGACGTTGTGAATCCGGCGGCGAAGAATGATCCGACGAGCCCGATTGCGGGCATGCCGATTCTGGAAGTGGACCAGGCGCGGACGGTGATGATTATCAAGCGCGGGATGGCGGCCGGATTTGCCGGGATCGACAACGAGCTTTACTACATGGACAAGACGCTGATGCTGTTCGGCGATGCGAAGTCGTTTGTATCGAGCCTTGTAAAGGAACTGGGCGCGCAGGTGGCGGCGTAGCGTAGTAGGGTGGGAGAGTGATCTCCCGAAGAGTGTTGCTGGCTGGTTCTGTTGGTGCTTGCGCGCAGTTCAAGGCGGACGTGCGCGTGGTGAATGTGCTGGCCTCCGTGCGCGATAAGAAGGGCGCGATTATTGGGGATTTGGGGAAAGACGACTTTGTTTTGCTGGAGCAGGGAAGGCCGCAGACGATCTCGTATTTTTCGAGGCAGGGGGAGTTGCCGTTGACGCTGGGGCTGTTGGTGGACACTTCGATGAGTCAGGAACGGGTGCTGACGGCGGAGCGGAGCGCGAGTTTGCGGTTTCTGGACCAGGTGTTGCGGGTGGAGAAGGACAAGGTTTTTGTTCTGCAGTTCGACAGCCGCGTGGTGATCCGGCAGACGTTGACGAGCGACTACAACAAGCTGGAGGCGGCGCTTTCGCTGGTGGATACGCCGAGCCGGAGCGAGTTGCAGCGGGGCATTGGGGGCGGGACGGTGTTGTTTGACGCCGTCGATACCGGGG
This sequence comes from Candidatus Sulfopaludibacter sp. SbA3, assembly GCA_945860645.1. Classification (GTDB taxonomy): domain Bacteria; phylum Acidobacteriota; class Terriglobia; order Bryobacterales; family Bryobacteraceae. The sequence continues at coordinate 5,515 of CAMATG010000328.1, forward strand.
CGCGGGTTTTGTTGAAGGATCAGACGGGGCGGAAGGCGCTGATTCTGCTGACCGATGGGGTGGACTACGGGAGCAGTTCGACGCTGATGGAGGCGGTTGAGGCGGCGCAGAAGAACGACACGTTGATCTATTCGATTCTGTTCGCGGACCGGAATGGGGATAACGGGCGGAATGTTTTGGTGAAGCTGGCGCACGAGACGGGCGGGGCGTTTTACGAGGTTTCGAAGAAGCTGCCGATTGATCAGATCTACGCGCGGATTCAGGATGAGCTGCGGAGCCAGTACAACATCGGGTATGTTTCCGATGCGCCGGTGAAGCTGTCGGAATTCCGGAAGATTCAGTTAACGGTGAAGCAGAAGGGGCTCAACGTGCAGGCGCGGGACCGGTATTGGGCGCGGCCTTAGGCTGCGGGTCTGCCTGCTTGGTGATCCGGGTAAAATAAGGCCTTCATGCCAATTCAGGTGACCTTTGTTTCGTGCTGGATCGCGGTGCTGGTGGTGTCTTTGCTGTTGTGCCGGCCGGGGCGGGCGATGGTGCGGCCGGTGTGGGCGCAGTTGGCGCTGTCGGCCGGGTGTTGGTGGTTTGCCTTTGACGAAGTGGCGCGGGCGTTCTTGGAGGTGGCGGCGATCCTGTCGGCTGTCGCCCTGTTGACGGCGCCGCTGATGGGGCGGCTGCGATTGCCGCGATTCCTGGCGGATCTGGTGGGATTGCTGGGCGTGGCGGCTGTGCTGGTGACGCTGTTGTCGCGGTTGGGCGTGAACGTGACGGGCCTGATTGCGACGTCGGCTGTGGCGACCGCGGTATTGGGTTTTGCGTTGCAGGATTTGCTGCAGAATCTGGCGGGGGGCGTGGCGTTGGAGTTGGAAGAAGAGATTGTCCCGGGGGCGTGGATCAAGACTGATCTCGGCCTGGGGAAGGTGAATCATGTGCGGCTGCGGCATACGTCGATCACGACGGCTGATGGCGATACGATTCTGATTCCGAACAGTTCGCTGACGAAATCGCCGGTGACGCTCGTGCCGATGAAGCGGCGCCATTTGGTGAAGTTTGTCTTGGGCTATGGGCGGGATCCGGCTTGGGTGATGGAGGCGGTGGGGGCGGGGTTGGCGGCGTCCCCGATCGTTGGGGTGACGATGGATCCCGCGCCGCGATGCATGGTGGTGACGTGCGGGCCGGATTTTATTGAGTACGGCGTCCACATCTGGCTGACGCAGCCGGGGACGGAATATGGGACGTATTCGGCGATTCTGACGCGGATTTACTATGCGCTTTCGCGGTCGGGGGCCTCGATGGCGCCGATTGCGCAGGTGCTGGATTTGCATTCGGCGCGGCGGCCGGATGTGGGGCCGGACTTTGTGGCTGCACTGCGGCAGATCCCGCTGTTCCGCGCGCTTACGGATAGCGAGGTGGATCGGGTTGCTCCGCGGATGAAGATGCTGTCGTTCGGGGTTGGGGAGATGATTCTGCGGCAGGGGGACGACGGCGACTCGATGTACCTGATGCTGACCGGAAAGGCGAATGTTTCG
>CAMATG010000329.1 GCA_945860645.1 Candidatus Sulfopaludibacter sp. SbA3
CCGCGCTCCGTTCCGCGCCGGGCCAACCCGCACCCGCCGCGTCTAATCCATTGTGCTTCTGATTCGTACTCACGCTGATTTCCATTCTCGCCCTGCTCAGTAATTAAGGCCGGGGATAGTGTCTCAGCTATGTTGGCACGGAGGGGGCGGCTGCGCGCACAATCCACACGCCAGCGATACAAGGAGGAGGACTCGCATATTCTTCCACTACGTACGATGCCACAGACGAGTTCCCGGAGCGATGTTCCGGTCTCATTTTTGCGGTCTGTTACTCTACGACAGTCAACTGCGGTTGCCAGGAGAAATGACAATGATACATATCGACGAGGCGGCGGTTCGTGCGCATTTGCCGATGGGCAAGGCTGTGGATCTGTTGGAGGTGGCGTTCGATGATTGGCGCGCCGGGCGGGCTTTCAATCAGCCACGGCGGCGGATGGTGATGCCGAGCGGGGCGGTGTTGCATGCACTGGCCGGTTACAACGAGAAGTACTTTGGCACCAAGGTGTATGCAACGCATGCAAAGCACGGGGCGTGGTTTCATTTTCTGCTCTACGACGCGGCGACGGCGCGGCCGCTGGCGCTGTTGGAAGCCAACTGGCTGGGGCAGATCCGGACGGGGGCGGCTTCCGGCTTGGCGACACGGCGGCTGGCGGTGGCGGGGCCGTTGACGGTGGCGGTGTTGGGGAGTGGGTTTCAGGCGAAGGGGCAGTTGGACGCGGTGCGGGCGGTGCGGGAGGTGTCGCGGGTTTTGGTGTGGAGCCGGAAGCGGGAGAATGCGGAGACGTTTGCGGCCGAGATGGGGGCGGAGGTGGCTGAATCGGCGGACGCGGCGGTGAGGGAGGCTGACGTAGTTGTGACGGCTACGTTTGCGAAGGACCCCTTATTCGACGCGGCTTCGGTGCGGCCGGGGACGCATGTGAACGCGGCTGGGTCGAACGCGGCGGGGCGGCGGGAGTTGCCGGGAGAGCTGTTGGCAAGGGCGTCGGCGATTGTGGCGGATTCGATTGAGCAGGCGCGGATGGAGGCGGGGGATTTGCTGTTGGGATTGGACGAGGCCGGGTGGGGAAGGGTGGAGGAGTTGCGGGATGGGCGGGTGCGGCAGAACGCGGAAGAGATCACCGTTTTTAAGAGCGTGGGGTTGGGATTGGAGGATGTCGCTGTTGCCGCGTGGGTGTACGAATCACTTTGCGGGAGCGGGGGCGGGCGGGGGCTCGAGAACGTCTAGCAGTTCGATGTCGAAGATCAGTTCGGCCTTGGCGGGGATTTTGGGCAGGCGCCCTTTTTCGCCGTAGGCGATTTGATAGGGGATGAGCAGGCGGCGCTTGCCACCGACGCGGAGACCCTCGCAACAATTGTCGAAGCCGGGGATGACTTTGCGTTTGCCCTGTTCGAATTCGAAGGGCTTGTTGCGGTCGCGGGAGGAGTCGAACTTTGTGCCGTCGCGGAGGTAGCCGGTGTAGTGGACCTGGATGAGCTTGCCGGGTTCGTAAAGTTTGCCGGTGCCGGGGGCGACTTCGATGACGCGCATGACGTATTGCTGGCGCAGCTTGCCTTTGACGGGCGGCACGGCTTTGGGCAATTTGTAGGAATCGCAGGCGGCCAGGAGAGTCAGCGCCAGGATCGCGGCGGCGCGCACGGGGCTATTCCGGGGCGGCGGCCTGCAGGTCGGAATCGCGCCAGGCGCTGATTTTCAGGCGGCGGCAGACCCAGCAGAGGGGCTCAGCGGAATTGGGGGCAACTTCGGCGTTGCAGACTTCACATTTCTCCTTGCGCTTGGCAGGAGCAACCCCAGCGGCAAGGTGGGCGCTTTCGAGAATCTCGTCGGCAATGACCTTGACGTCTTTGGCCGTGTTTTTCTTTTTGGTACTCATTCCGGGGTCTAGACCCACTATAGCGTAAGGGGCGGGGGTGTAGAGTATTTCGCGCCGCGCTACAATAGGCCATTGCGAACCCTAATGTCTCCATTCCGTAACACCACCCTCGTCACGCTTGCGATTGTTTCGATTCTTGCCGGCTGCAAGAAGACTCCTCCGGCCAATGTGGCGGCGGCGGTGAACGGGAGGTCGATCAGTTACGCGGATTTGGATAAGCAGTATTCGATTCAGTTTCCGCAGTCGGGTTCGCCGGCGGCGGCTGATGACGGGGCCCAGATCAACAAGCTGGAAACGCTGCGGGCGATGATCGATCAGGAGATCATGATGCAGCGGGCGGAGAAGCAGAGCCTGCTGGCGCCGGAAGCCGACGTGGAGGCCGAATTTAACAAGTTGAAATCGCCGTACACGCAGGAAGAGTTTCAGAAGCAGCTGACGGCGAAGAAGATGACGGTGGAAGATCTGAAGTCCGATATCCGGAAGAAGCTCTCCATTGAAAAAGTGATCAACAAAGAGATCACCTCGAAGATCAACATCACCGAGAAAGACATTGCCGATTTCTACGGCGCCAACCGGCCGAGCTTTAACCTGGCCGAGCCGACGGTGCATCTAGCGCAGATTCTGGTGACGCCGAACGCGGAAGCCGAGTTCCGGAATTTGAAGAACGATAAGGCGCAGAACGACGATCAGGCGCGGCGGAAGATTCAGAACATCGAACAGCGGCTGCGGAATGGCGAAGACTTCTCGATGCTGGCGCAGAACTATTCGGAAGACCCGGGTTCGTCGTCGAACGGCGGGGACATGGGTTTTGTGGCCGAGTCGGCGCTGGCGAAGGCGAGCGCGGATCTGCGGAAGATGATCAACGAAATGAAGCCGGGGCAGGTATCGAATGTATTGAAGACGGGCGAGGGCTACCGGATTCTGAAGTTGTTGAGCCGCGAGTCGGCCGGGCAGCGCGAGTTGAACGACCCGCGCGTGCAGCAGACGATTCGCGAAACGCTGTTGAACCGGAAAGACCAGTTGCTGCGCGGCGCTTATCTGGAAGCTATCCGCAACGAAGCGCAGGTGGAAAACTACCTGGCGCGGACGACGGCGCAGCTGGGCGATAAGAAGTAATTACTTCGCCAGGTTTTTAACGATTTCGAAGTGGTACTTCACGAACTTGTGGAGTTCCACTTCGAGGATCCGTTCCTGGTCGGAGTGCGGGCCGAAGCCTTTGGCCGTGTCCTCATCGTCGACGGCGGGGCCGATGCCGTAGCACTGCACGCCCTTGGCGCGAAGGTTGGCCATGTCGGTGGCGCCGGTCATCATGGTGGGGATGGTGGGCACGCCGGGGTAGACGGTTTTGCCGGCCTCTTCGATGACCTTGAAGGCATCGTTGTTGAGCGGGGAGGGGGCGCCGGCGGGGCGGATGTCGGCGACGGCGCGGACGACTTCGACCTGCGGATCGTTGATGAGTTCTCGGAGGGTTTGGAGGAATTTGGGGCCGTCGTCACCGGGGGCGAGGCGGATGTCGAGCGTGGCTTCGGACTCCGAGGGGATGGTGTTGTTGCGGATGCCGCCGTGGACGATTGTCGGGGAGACGCTGGTGCGGAGCATGGAATAGTTGCCGGGCTCGTTGGCTTGCAGGTAGTCCTGAATGGACTCGGTGCGGGCGGGGTCGACGATGCCGTTGTAACGGGTGGCGTCTTCGGGGGAGGAGATGGTGGCGAGGCGTTCGAAGTAGGCGCGGGTGGTGTCGTTCAGGCGGAGCGGCGGGCGGTAGTTGGCCACCTTGGTGATGGCAGTGGAGAGGTGGACGAGGGAGTTGGTGAGGAGGGGTTTGGAGCCGTGGCCGGCAGGGCCGCGGGAGATGAGGGTGGCGCGATAGGGCGTCTTTTCGGTTGTCGAGACGCCAACGTATTTCAACTGGCCTTTTTGACGGAGGCCGCCCCAGCCTTCGGCGATGCAGTATTCGGCTTCGATTTCGTTGAAGTGGGCGCCGACCATGTACTGGATACCGACGCGGGTGTGGCCTTCTTCGCCGGATTCGGCGAGGAAGATGACGTCGCGGTCGAGCGGGGTGCCGGCACGTTTGAGGAGGAGGACGCTCATGAGGGCGGCGGTGAGGTTGTCCTTGTCGTCGAGGGTGCCGCGGCCGTAGACGTAGCCGCCTTCGCGGACGGCGCCGTAGGGCGGGTGGGTCCACTTCTTGGGGTCGACGTTGACGGTGTCGGTATGGCCCATGATGAGGAGCGGTCGCTTCTTACCGGTGCCTTTGAGGCGGGCGACGAGGTTGGGCCGATCCTTGTTGACGGCGAAGATTTTCACGTCGACGCCTTCGGCTTCGAGCACCTGTTTCAGGTACATGGCGGCGGGGAGTTCGGTGCCGCCGGGATCGCTGGTATTGAAGCGGAGGAGCGTCTGGTAGTGACGCATGGTCTCCTCCTCTATTGCTTGCCAGTCTTGGGCCGCGCACGCGGCTGCACAGAGGAGGAGAAGGGCGCGGGTCATTATTGTTTAGCGGGTGGAGTGGATTGTTTGCGGACCTGTTCGAAGTACTGCTGCACGTACTGCTGATGCTGGAGGGGGACTTCGTCGCGGTGGATTTCGCCGCCGCTTTCGGCGTGTTTGGCGGCGGAGTTCGAGTATTGCGTGCGGAGCTGCTGCTTGCCGCCGTTGACCTCCACCATCACTTCGCCGGCGATGTCCTTGGCGCGTTTACCAATGATTTCGCTGATTTTGCCCATGGCCTGGAGCTGTTCGGCATCCTTGATGGACTTGTCGCCATCGGCTTTGCCAACGCCGCTTTTCGCGTCGGGCGGGGCCTGCATGCTGGCGGATTTGTCGCCGCCCTGGCCTTGGGCCTGCGCCTGCTTCTCGTTCGCCTCGGCGCCTTCATCGCCGGGCTGTTCGGCGCCCTTTTGCGATTCATTGCCTTTGCCGGGCTGTTTGCCGGGTTGCTGGCCGCCCTTTTGCTGGCCGCCTTTGTCGCCGCCCTTTTTGTTGTCCGCCTGCTGCTGGCCTTCCTGCGGGTTGGGCTGCTTCAGCTTGTTCATCATGTTGGCGAAGGCATCCTTCATCTTGTCCATCATGCTGTTCTTGGCTGCCTGCAGATTGTTGTCGCCGCTCTTGGTGCCTTGTTTGGCGTTCTTGGCGTCCTGCGGTTTTCCTTCTTCGGACTTGCCCTCTTTGCCGGAATCGTTGGGGTCCTGGTTTTTGGAGTCCTGGGTGCCTTCGCCGCCTTCGCCTTCGCCGGGGTTGGTGCCTTTGCCTTCGGTGGCGGCCTTACCTTTTTCGCCGCGGACGGTATCGGATAGGTCGTTGACGTCAGGGATGTCGGCGGTGGAGATTTCGCCTTCCTTCGCCATTTCAATTTTGGTGAGTTCGTCCTTGGCGTTTTCGTCGGGGGAGAGGCCGAGCTTCTGGAGTTCTTCGTTGAGCTTGGTCTGCTCTGACTTGGCCATCTGCTTCTTGCCGGTGATGGAGGAGAAGCGGAAGACGTCGATGACGGCTTCGGAGACGGGGGCGGAGAGGTCGAGCGTGTTGAGGATGCCGTAGCGGATGCCGACGAGGGTGAACGCGGCGAGCGAGAGCGCGGCGACGGCGTAGGTGGTCTTCGGCCACTGCATGGGGATGGCGGTTTCCGGGGCGAGGGTGGTGGCGAGGCGGGCGACGGCGGCGCGTTGGGCGTCGACCATGGGGCCGGCTTCGGTTTGGAAGTGGAAGGCGGTGGAGAGAGCGTCGTAGGTGTTGAGACGCGCGTCGACCATTTGGGCGAGGCGGTATAGGGTGGGCTTGTGTTTCTGGAACTGCCATACGCCGACGCCGAAGGCGGTGACGAAGAGGAGCACGGGCCAATACCAATCGAAGATCTGGGTGCCGGCGAGCAGGAGGATGACGAGGCCGGAGAGGCCGAATACGAGGGCGGTGAGCGAGTGGCGCACCAGTTCGGTGGTCATGTGCCGACGGCGCACGTGAGCCAGAAACGCGAGCAGGGATTCGGTCTCGGGCAAGATGGGTTGGCCTCCGGAAATCGTTTCTTTTATTCTACGCCGGATGCGCGGACGCGGACGTAAGGAGTGCCACGGGAATCGCGATGGACGTCGAAGTGGGGGGAGATATCGCGGGGTTGGCGGGGGCGGGCGGCGAGTTGGCGGGTCCCCCAGCCGAGAGCGCCTGCGAGCAGGAGGCCACAGATTGTGCCGACGGCGATGGAGATTGCGGTACTCACAGTTACATAGACGCTGAGGTTTCGGGAAAAGCTGTTTACTTGAGGCAAATATCGTCGGGAGTTTTGGCTACGCGGTCAGGGCCGAGACTGCAGAGGCGGGGGGCGTTGTTGACGAGGGTGTATTGATAGGGCGAGTCCCAGGGATCGGTGGTGAGGGGGATTTGCTTTGGGTAGTCGCCATGCTTGCGTTTGCTGGCGTTGGCGTAGTTGAGGTAGGCGTCGAGTTGGAAGCGGGCGACGTTGGTGAGCGGAGTGCGATGGGACGGGCCGTGCCAGCTGACGGCGTAGGCGAGGAATACCGACATGCCGATGCCGAAGAGGATTTCGGGTGCGTACTTCATGCTGGGATTGACGCGTCCGCTTGACGTTTGGCCGGAAGACGTGAAATAACAATCGTGACTATGCGAAGAAGAGACGTATTCCAATCCGCGGCACTGGCCGCGACGGCCGCGATGGAAGCCCAAGGGGCGCCCGCCAAACCGAGAGGCGCCGGCAAGCCGGTGAAGATGTATGTCGGAACCCAGAACTCCGACAGCGAAGAAGATTTGACTATGTTCGCCGCCTTGGGCGTGAACAATATTTGCAGCGGGCTGCCTTCGCGAAAGCTGGATGAGAAGTGGAGCGTGGAGAGCCTCGTCAAGCTGCGGGAACGCGTGGAGAAGCACGGGATCAAGTTGGACATGGTGCCGCTGCCGTTGAGCTCCGCCTACATCACGCGGGCGGAATATCCGGCGATCATGATGGGCACCAAGGGCGAGCGGGACAAGGCGATTGACGACGTTTGCCAGATTATCCGCAATATTTCGAAGGCCGGGATTCCGGCGGCGAAGTACAACATGTCGATCCTGGGCGTGGTGCGCACACCGACGACGAAGGGCCGCGGGGGCGCTGATTACAGCACGTTTAAGTATGCCGTGGGCAAGCAGGAGCCGGCGTTGAC
>CAMATG010000330.1 GCA_945860645.1 Candidatus Sulfopaludibacter sp. SbA3
TCCGCATCGCCGCCAAACGCCTGCGCTATGCCATCGAAATCCGTGATCCCGAGGGTGCCGCGCCGTGGCTGAAACGCCTCCGCCTGATTCAGCGCCAACTCGGTGATTGGCACGACTTACAGGCGGCGGGCGAACTCATCGCGACGAATCCCCGCGCCCGCGCCATCGTGTGAGAACTGCACGCACGAGCCGCCGTGTTAGAAGCCCGCTTTCAGGAACAATGGAAGCGAAACTTCGGTCCCCGGGTTCGAGAACGTCTCCGTTCCTGGGCGAAGGCCGGAACCTAGCGCCGCATCGGCTGCAGCCGCCAATAGGTAAGGCTGCGCCACATCCACTCCAAAGGTCCGAAGCGGAACAAACCCAGCCAAATCGGGCTCAGAATCAGTTGCAGAATCCAGATCGCGGCCACCAGATAGTACAGCTGGTAGTAGGCCAATTCGCCGTAGAAGTTCAGCCCGTAACCGAAGAAGAACAACGTGCAGATGACCGAGTGCATGATGTAATTCGTGAACGCCATCTGGCCCACCGCTTCCAACCGCTGGAAGAGCCTCCGCGCCGTCCCGGCCTGGTAAAGAAGAATCAGCGCCGAGGCGTGCGCCATCACCAGCAGCAGCCGCTGAAATGGGTAAATCAGCCCAATCCACTGAATCGGCACCTGTTCCATCAGCGCCAGATTTGCTTCCACGGTCGAGAAATTCCTAAATCCGTAATAGGCGCTGAACATGACCAGCGGTAGCCCGAGCCCGTAGCCAACTCCCACCACTTTCAGATAGTCCTGGCGTGACCATGCGCCGGCAAAAAAGCCCCACCGGTACAGAGCCAGACCTAACATCATCAGGGCCAGCGAATCCCATATCTCAATCGGCAGATACTTGGTTTGAATCTGTACCGCGATGGGCCGGAGGTAACCGGCCACTGTCGAATAGCCGGACTTCATCTTCGCTGTATTCTGTTTGGCGTCCTCCCGGTTCGGGATCATGCTGGTCTCTATTTCGCGCCAATCGGCCAACGCCTTCGCCTGTGTTTCTGTCAACTGCAGATGCGCAGCCTCCGCACGTTTCGCGTCTGAATAGGCGATCCGCTTCGCGCGAATACTCTGATAATTCCACGTTCCGGAGGCGAAATCGGTGATGGCAACCAGCGGCAGCGCCATGGCCAGATAGCGGGGTTTCACGTTCCGCAATAGATACACCAACATGCCGCAAATGCCGTAAAGGTACAGGATGTCCCCGATCCAAAGAATCAGGTGCGCGTGGATCAAACCGAACAGCACGAGCCACAGCATCCGCCGGTAGAACAGCAGGTGCGCCGGTTTACCGTTCTCTTCCTTGGAGGCGACAAACAGCAGTACGCCCGCGCCGAACACCATTCCGAACATCGCGCGCATCTTGCCTTCGAAGACGATTTCGATGAACGTCATCAACCAGAAGTTGAATTGCGATGGGTCGTTCTTGAAAGATTCGAACGAGTAGTTGGGCATCGAAAACCCTGGGATATTCATCAACAAAATGCCCAGCAGCGCCACGCCGCGCAGCGCGTCGATGACTTTTACCCGGCTGGTTTCCGCCACGGGGGCGGGCACGGTCGCAATCGTGGTTTCTGGCACAGGGCGATCCTAGCACAACCAAAATATGGCTTCTGGTAAAGTCTGTACTGGACCGGAGTCTCCATTAACGTGAAAGTATCTATCCCGCTACACAGCCGCCGCGAACTACTGTTGGGAGTCGCCCTCGCTGGCCGCGCGGCCGAGTCCCGCGACGTCGACTACTTTGCCGACAATGGCTTCGGCAATCCGTCTTCCACGCTCCAGCATCCCACCGGCGTGAACCACAACGGCGCCACCTATATCGCCTATCAGGGTCCGCATGAGGATTCCTACGTTGCCGCCTACCACCATGCCAGCCACAAGTGGTCCGGACCGGTCTTGGCCGGGGTGAATTTGATGGGCAAATCGCCCGACCCTGTCGAAAACAAGGATCTGGACAACCACGGCAAGCCGGCCATGATGGTGGACAAAAAAGGCTATATCCACGTCGTTTTCGGTGCGCATGGCGGCAGTCCGATTCTGGGGAAGAACACCCTCGGCACGCCGGGATCCCTGCGCGGCGGAAAGTTCACGCACATTGTATCGAAGAACCCGGAGGACATCACGGCGTGGGTCAAGTTGGAGAACATTTCCCCGTTCGGAACCTATCCGCAATTTGTCCAAATGGATAACGGCGACCTGTATCTTTTCTACCGTCACGGCGCCCATCGGAGTGACTGGGTCTATCAGAAATCCGTGGATTTTGGGCGCACGTTTCAACCGCCCGTCTCCATCCTGAAACACAAGGCCCAACAGTCGAACCCGGCCGTCCACGACTCCTGGTATGCCTGGTTCGCCAAGGGTCACGGCGAAACGATCACGGCTTCCCACGTCTACCACCTGTGTGAAAACCCGGGCCACACCAATGAGCGGTCGAATACCTATTTCATGCGAATGAACACGCGCGATGGGTCGTGGGTGAACGCCGCGGGAGAGAAACTGACGATCTCCGTCACCAAGGAGTACGCGGACCGCAAGACGCTGATCTTTGATACCGGCACCGAACGATGCTCGCACGGCACGTGCCGCGTCGATAGCAACGGCAACCCGCACGTCAATTTCCGCTACGGAAAGGGGCAGGTTCGCTACTGCCGCTGGACCGGAACGGAATGGACAAAACCCACCCCCATTTTTCCGGACGGCGGTGCGTCCGACGGGGATCTGGTGGTCGAATCGCCCACGTCGGCCCGCATGATCCTCACCAGCCGCAACGGGGATACGGCCGAGGTTGGCTGGTGGAAGACAATCGACGGTGGGACGACCTGGTCGAAGGAGCCGCCGATTTTGGCCAAACCTGGCGGCAGTTACGACATCGGGGCGTTGATCGAAAATTTCGACCAGGACGCCGTGATTCTCCTCAGCGAAGAGATCCCGGCGGATTACCTCTACCGGCGGATGATCCTGTTGAGCAACAAGGGTCCGGTGAAACGGCCCGCCGTCGACGCCTCCTACATTCAGGACAAACTGAAGGCATTGCGGGATGCGGGCGTGGAGCCGGAGACAAAGGAATCGCGCGCGGTGAGTAAACCGAATAAGAAGAGGAAAGGCGCATAGGCTCCGTGCGCGTTGCGACAGCCATTCTTCTAACCCTAACCGCCTGGAGTGCCGGTTACGATGCCGACCCAATGCATGTCGCCGTGACGAGCCCGATTCGACGGCGGCTGCTTGTTCCCACAGATGCAGCGCACGGCTCCGAAGTCGCCGCCCGTAACGGCGAACCCTGGCTTGCCCTCGCGCGCACGCCCGGCGGCTACAAATCCGAAATCGAATCACCACTTCGCAGGCAGAAAGGTGGAACGCCAGCTCGAACCCAACGGGAAGGTCGATCAGGCACCCGGCGACCAGCGAGTTGAACTATTTCAAGTCAACGTGAAGCATGGCACCGCGTGGATACCGCTCCCGCTCGTGGCAACCGAAAACGACAATGCGGTAGAGCTTCGTTGGGCCGGTGACCTCGATGGCGACGGCAAAGTCGACTTACTATTCGAAGATCGAGGCTATAACTGGAGCAGCCTTCGCCTCTTTCTCTCTACGGCCGCCAAGCCCGGTCAAATCCTGGGAGAAGTCGCGCAATTCTATCAAACCGGTTGCTAATCCCTTACCCTCGCGCCACCACGCCCACACCCGGGCGCTCCGGCAATACTAACTTCCCACTAACAACCTTCACACCTTCATACGGGTCATTCTTGATCAACAAATTCCCGTCCAAATCCGCGTAATCAATCAAAGGCGAAAGTTGCGCCGCCGCCGTAATCGCCAGCGAGCTCGACACCATACACCCCACCATCACCTTCAACTTCAACGCCCGCGCCATCTCAATCATCCGCATCGCCTGGTGCAGCCCGCCTGCCTTATCCACCTTGATATTCACCCCATCAAAATACGGCGCAATCCGCGGAATGTCTTCCGGATGCAGGCAACACTCATCAGCGAAAATCGGCAAATCAACTCGCTTCCGCACCTCTCCAATCTCGCTCAACATCGAAGCCGGCAACGGCTGCTCAATGAACTCCACGCCCTGCTTCTCCAGCCACTTGATCTTCCGCACGGCCTCGTCCACCGTCTTCCAACCCTCGTTGGCATCCAACCGCAGCGGCTTCTTCGTCTCCGCGCGCACCGCCTCCATCACTTCCTCGTCGTTCGCCAACCCCACCTTGATCTTCAACACCGGATACGCCGCCGCCTCGCGCACCTTCCGCCGGATCACTTCAGCCGTATCAATCCCAATCGAAAACGTCGTCAACGGCGCGTCGTTCCGGTCCAGTCCCCACATCTTCCACAACGGCACGCCCAGCCGCTTGGCCGCCCAATCGTGCAGCGCAATGTCGATAGCGGCCTTCGTCGCCCAACTCCCATCCACCTTCGCGAACACCCGGTCCAACAGCTTCACATACTGCGACGGATCGGCCCCGGCGAAGACCTCCCGCAGCCCACTCACAATCTCAATCCCCTGCGCCGCCGACTCGTTATAACGCACAATCGGCGCGCCCTCGCCCACGCCGGTAATCCCGCCGGAAACGACCGAAACGCCCAGCGTCTCGCGAAAGGTGCTGGACGACATCACCGTCGTCCAAGTGTTCACCAGGTCCAACCGCATGGAGCGCGCCGAGATCGTTGTCCGCGGCCCCGCCGCCGCCCCCAGCAGGGGGCTAAACGCCAATGCCAAACAATCCCGGCGCCGCATCGTGTTACTGAACCTGCTTCCCAAACTCCGCAAACGCGTTCTTCAAATCGCCCGCAATGGCGTCCGCGTTGCGGCCTTCAATCTGGAACCGGTGCATCATGTAAACCGGCTTGCCGTCCTGGAAAATGGCAAACGACGGCGAAGACGGCGGGAAACCCACCAGCAACTTCCGCACGTGCGCCACAGCCTCTTCATCGGCCCCGGCAAATACGGTCACCGCGCGGTCCGGCTTCACTTCCGCTTCCATCAGCGCTTTCACCACGCCCGGCCGGGCCTTGCCCGCCGCGCAGCCGCACACGCTGTTGACAACCATCAAAACCGTTCCGCTCCCCGGCGCCAAAGCCGCGTCGACAGCTTCCGGCGTCCGTGTCTCTTCCACGCCATTGGCGGTCAAGTCTTCCCGCATGATCGCGATCAAATGTTCTGGATAAGGCATCCCTCCAATATACTGGGGATTCATGGATCGACGCACTGTACTCTCGCTTTTGGGCGCCGGCGCCCTGCCCGGACAAACGCCATTCCGCTATTCGACGTGAATGATTGAGCGCTGGGCGGCGTTGTCGTTGCCGCCGATCTTCAAAACAACCGGCTGAGGTCCGGAACCGGCGTCGTTCGGAATGGTAGCGTTGATCTGGAGCAGTCCCCAGGGACGGAGCAAGGTGGCCCCAGCATAAAGGATCTCGGCCGGGACGCCGCCGATGGTGAGCGAGATGGGCTGCCCGGTAAACGCGAGCGGCTCGGATTGAGTCGTGATCGGTCTTGGACGCGGATCTCCATACGCAATATCCCCGTTCAGCGGTTGCGCCCATAGGCCGCCGCCGGTAACGAAGATTTCGATAGCGGCGCCACGGGGCGCGGGGTTTTCAGCGCTGTTGTAAGACCAAGTCCAGACTCCCTTAACGATCTGGCGGGCATCGATCTGCCCGGTTCCGGTTTGAGACAGCGCGCGAATGGCTGGCGTAGTCTCCAATACCGGGACTGTAAAGGGCAGCGAAACATTGCCGCCGGAGAGATCGCCTCGATTCCGGGGAACGGTGAGAATAACCTCGGCGGATTTGCTGCCTGCGATGGCAAAGGGAGCAATCGCTTCAATCCGGTCGGCGGCGACGGACAAGAGAGGCACGGGCACACCGTTGATCCGGACATTGTATTGCTTGAGATCGGTAGGATAAAGCGAGAGGAGTCCGTACTGGCCAGTGAGCGTGGCCCGGCTTAGATAAGGGGAGTAGATGGTGATGAGCGATCCGGGGGAAATAGCCGGCTGTTGGGAAAAGGTGTTCGCGACCGATTGGATTACTGGGCGAACGTTTCCGGCAGAGACCTCCGAGACAATATTAAAGCCTCTCCTGGGAGGCTGCTCATCTACCGTTTCGAACACAATGCGGATTCCCGGAGTATTGACCGCCGTCGCGAACGGATTTATCATGAAATCGACTACATCTGGCGTTGTGAACTCTGTCCGATTCAACATGAGGAAGTTAGCAGGGTGGTCAATCCGCGGCTCTTCGTTCGGGTCTATCCCAAGCGTAACTCCGATGAATCGGACTCTTACGCGCTTACCATCTACATCAGCGACGCTGATGCGTCCGACTTCAAAACGTTGAATGGTTGTAGGAAACGGAGATACCATCAGCCGCTGACCGGGAGCGGGCTGTATCAAAAATAGAAAGACCAGAAACCAACCATATTCGCGCATAGCCTTCCCCAGCAATAGGCAACTCAACGGTTCGCGGCAACAAAGCGAAAGGTCTGTGTTGCGCTGGAAGTTGTTCCGGGCGTTCCAGAGACAACCACCGGAGTTTGGCCAGACACCAATGGAACGACAACGAGAAAGATTAGTAATAAGTAATACATGTTGTCCTAGCTCAACCTAACATGGCATTCTGCTCGATGCAAGGGTAAACTTTATCGAAAGTATGTGGCCCTGGCGCGGGTCTCTTCGGGTGAAATGATGCAATTCCCCTCGCAACTCGAATTTGCCGCCCATTCCCGCTTACGGGTATCTACAGCACTGGCGAGTCACGCGACACAGCCTGACCGAGGCCCTTCGCGAATTGCGCAACGGGGGCGGATGGAGCTCGAAGGATTAAACCGAGGGATGGGTCGCGGTGCTTCAGTCTCCCCGATTGTTCGCGATCGAATGTTCTGGACAAGGCCCGCTCCAATATACTGGGGCAGTAGTGTCCGGCTAGAAGTCCCATAGATTCAGTTGTTTGGCTGGGTCGTGTAGATGGGTTTGGGAG
>CAMATG010000331.1 GCA_945860645.1 Candidatus Sulfopaludibacter sp. SbA3
TTTTCCGCCTGGCGTCACAATCAGCCGCGTTCCATCCACCAGCGGCGATTCGCTCAATCCCCAATGAATCTGCGACCCGCCGAACTCGCGCAGGATGTTCTTCTCCCAGTTCTTCTTCCCCGTCGCCGCCGCCAGCGAAAGCAACGTCCCATCGGCGGAAAGCGAATAGATCGTGTCGCCATCGACGGTCGGTGTCCCGCGCGGCCCCGGCCCCCGGTCCTGCGGGAACGACTCGCCCGCCGCCACTTCCCACACCGTTCTCCCCGACGCCGCGTCCAACGCCGTAATCCACTGCCCGCCCTGCTTCTGGCTCTGCGTGAACAGCTTTCCATTGGCGATCGAAAACGACGAATACCCTTCGCCGAGGTTGTCGATCTTCCACAACAACGGCGGCCCCCCGGCCGGCCACTTCTTCAGCAGTCCCGTCTCCCCGGAGCGCCCGTCACGCGCGAGGCCTCGCCACTGTGGCCAATCGGCGGCCATCGCCGCGCCCGATACCAGTCCCGCAAAGCCTCGCCGTGTCAGCATGGAAGACTACTCCTTCACAATTCCTTTGATCATGCCCAGGTACGCCGCTTCATTAGCGCCAACGGTCTTCGCAGGACCGGTCAGCTTGAAGAACACGGCGCCCTGCGGCGCTTCCACAATGTACCCCAACATGCGGTAGCCCGTCTTGTTCACCGGCGTCGGCGCCATCGGCCCGGCCGACAACGCATAGGTGCCCGAAACGTCCACCGACGTCACCGGCATCCCCGCCACCGTCATCTTGGCGGTCTTCGCCGGCCCAGTCTTCTGCGTGACCTGTCCCTGCCAGCGATCAATATTGGCCTGCACGCCCCCGCCCTGCCCAGGCCCAAAATAGAAGACCGCCAGCTCGCCCGGATCCTTATCGCCCGCCGAGGCCGGAATCGTGTAGGTGGCCACGCGCATCGGCCGCTCGCCTTGGGCCTTCCAGCTGGCCGGCATCTTCCACTTCACGCCCGAGGCGCTTTCGGCCAGCAACAGCAGGCCCGTCATCATCGTCAGCAACAAAACTCGCATCCCCCCAGTGTATAAACATTAAATTGGTGCCAGGCACCAATTTAATGTTTGGCCGAGCCGCTATCGCCCTTGAGCCGCTGAAAACCGGCTTATTCCCCCCAATCCGGCACGCGAACGCCACACACCCGCAAAAATTCCCCGCGCTTTCATTAAATTGGTGCCAGGCACCAGTTTAATCTTTCCGCCCTACCGGAACCCGAACGCCGCCACCGGAATCCCCAACGGTCGCGGGTCCCCGTTCTTCGGCCGAAACGGCGGCGTCACCGTAAACTCCACTTCCACATTCCCCTCCGCCCCCGCCTCTATCGCAAACTTCTCCGTCCACCACCCGTTCGCCGTAAACGTCCGTGACCCCAAATCCACGCCCCCCACCCGCACCCCCAACGTCGCCTGCCCCACCGCCCGAATGTAATCCGGCCCAATATTCACCGTTACCTGAAACTCCCGCGCCCCCGCCGGCCGCCGCACCTCCGCCGTCGCCCGCGGCATCGTCCACCGGTAATTCCCCTCGCGCTGATACCACCCCCGCTTCAACTGCCATACCGGCGTCAACCGCGTCATCTCCACATACGACGCATCCCCCAACGCCGCCGTCCGCCGCATTGTATACAACTTTTTCAACGGCCCATCCCAGCTCAACATCGCCAGCGTCGCATCCGCCCGCGGCTCCTTATGATCCACATCCTCCAAATAAATCAACTCCAAATCGTCCCGGTCAAACGTGTACCGCAACGCCCCCTCCACGCCCCACCGCCGCAGCCCCGCCGGAGCGCTATCAATCAGAACCGTATCGACGTCCCGCCCGTTCTTCGCCAAATCCGCCAGTGAATACACATACGCCGTCGTCTCCTCGGCCTCCGCCAAAACAGCCCGCCGCTTTTCCCGCATCTCGGCATAATTGAACACCAACCACACCGCCAACGGCGCCGCCAGCCACTTCCATCCGAACCGCTCCGTCAAAGCCGCCACCGCCACCGCCAACCCCGCCAACGGCAAATACAAATACGCCCCAAACAACCGCCCCGGCACCAGCAACATCGGCCCCAGCCACAACGCCCCCGCCAGCAATCCCCACCACAGCCGCCGGTCCCGCACCCACAACGGCAACAGCGCCAACCCGAACCCCGCATGCCGCACCAGCAACACCTGCGAAGCGTAGTAATCCAGCGTGTTCCACAGCGTCAACGGCGTCAGCCGCAACCCATAATCCCCGCCCCGCCCGCCCTGCGAAAACAACGCCTGCCCCACAAACCACGCCCCGCCCGCCAAATGCCAGGCCAACGCCCGCCACACCAAAGACCCCAGCAAATACTCATAAAAAACCAAAATCACCGGCACCGCCACCGCCAGCTCTTTCGATTTATATGCCAACCAAAAACACAACAAACTCATCCATCGCCGCTGATCAATCCACAGCAAAACCGACAACAACGAAAACACCGCGCACAACATATCAAACACATACATTGGCTTCCAATAAGCGTCAAAAACCGCCATATGAAACGCAAAAAACAGCACTCCAATCGCCCGCGCCGCCCAGTCAAATCGCAGTCGCCCCAACAGCATCCACAGCAGCCCCAGGTTCACCAGATGCAGCACATGCAGCACCGCCACATACGGCCGGAAATCGAGCCCCGCCGCATGCCCCAGCGCCCAAAAATAGAAATGACCAATCGGCCGGAAGTTCGACGCATAAAACTGCGGCGTCACCAGCCCAACAATAAAGCTCTTCAACTCCGCATGCCGCGTCCACGCCAGGTTGTCCAAATCGTCCGCCGAAAAGAAGCCTCGATAGGCCCCCTTACTCGCCACATAGAACAACCAAATGACGACCGCGAAAAAGACGGGCGTGCCCCAGCGCCTGTTCATTCCTTAGGCTTCACAGCATGCAAAAAGTCAAAGTCGCAACCCAAATGCGCCTGCGTCACGTGGTCCAAGAACAACTTCCCATAACCGCGGTTGTAAGCCGGCGCCGGCAACGGCCGCGCCGCCAATCGCCGCGCAATCTCGGCGTCATCCACATGTAGTCGCAACTCGCGCGCCTCCACGTCCAGCGTAATCGTGTCGCCCGTTTCCACAATGCTCAACGGCCCGCCGATCGCCGACTCCGGCGACACATGCAGCACCACCGTCCCGAAACTCGTCCCGCTCATCCGCGCGTCCGAAATGCGCACGCAGTCCTTCACGCCCTGCGCCAACAGCACCTTCGGCATCGGAATGTGGCCCCACTCCGGGAACCCCGGCGCGCCCTTCGGCCCGCCGTTTTTCATCACCAGCACCGTGTTCGCATCGACAGGCAGATCCATCGAATCAATCGTGTCGTGCATCTCCTGGTACGTCTCAAACACAAACGCCGGGCCCGTGTGTTTGCACAACTCCGGCGTCGCCGCCGTCTGCTTGAAAACGGCCCCATCCGGCGCCAGATTCCCGCGCAGCACCACCGTCCCGCCCTCCGGATGCAACGGCGCGTCCATCGCCCGAATCACGTCGCGGTTATGGCAAGGCGCCTCAGATACATTCTCCGCCACCGTCTTTCCGTTCACCGTAATGCAGTCCCGGTTCAACAACGGCAACAGCTCGCGCATCACCGCCGGCAGTCCGCCCGCGTAGAAGAAGTCTTCCATCAGGTGCTCGCCGCTCGGCCGCACGTTCACCAGGAACGGCGTCCGCCGCGACACATGATCAAAATCGTCCAACACCAAATCCAACCCCAACCGCCCTGCAATCGCCAGCAAATGCACCACCGCGTTGGTCGATCCGCCAATGGCCATATCCACCGCGATGGCGTTCTCAAACGCCTGCCGCGTCATCACCCGCGACGGCCGCATGTCCTCGGCCACCATCTCCACCGCCCGCTTCCCGCTCTGCTCGGCCAGCGCCGCCCGCCGCGAATCCACTGCCGGAATCGCCGCATTATTCGGCAGCGTCATCCCCAGCGCCTCCGCCATCGACGCCATCGTCGACGCCGTTCCCATCACCGTACAGTGCCCCGCGCTGCGCACCATGCAGCCCTCAATCTCCTGCAACTCCTCCGCGCCAATCTGCCCAATCCGGTGCAGATCGAAAATCTTCCGCCCATCGGTCCCCGTCCCAAACGGCGTATTTTTATAGTTTCCCGAAAGCGTCGGCCCGCCCGTGACCACAATCGCCGGCACATCGGCCGAAGCCGCGCCCATCAGCATCGCCGGCGTCGTCTTGTCGCACCCGCACAACAGCACCACCGCGTCCACCGGATTGGCCCGGATCGACTCCTCCACATCCATCGCCATAAGGTTGCGGAACAGCATCGTCGTCGGCTTCATGTACTGCTCGCCCAGGGAGATCACCGGGAACTCCACCGGGAACCCGCCCGCCTCCCACACGCCGCGCTTCACCGCCTCGGCCAACCCGCGCAGGTGCGCGTTGCAGTTGTTCAACTCGCTAAACGAGTTGCAAATCCCGATCACCGGTTTGCCGAAGAAAATCTCCCGGCTGAACCCCATGGAGCGCAGATTCGCGCGCCGCGAAAAGTTGTAATATTCTTTGCCGTTGAACCAGGTGTAGCTGCGTAGCTTGGTGGGATCTATCGTGGACATGAACCCGCTATTATGACGGCTCCCGCCCCCGACGTGCTACTCCACCGTGAATTTTGTCCCCTGCTTCGGCGCCTCGCTCATGCCGGCAATCTGCTCGTCCAGCATCGCCCGCAGGCCCTTCAATATCTCCAGCCGCGCCGCCTTGAAATGCTGCGTCACTTCCTCGGAAGGCCCCAGTTTCTTAGCAAACTCCGTCACAATCGGGCCCACGCCCATGCATCCGCAATTACAATTCTTCTCGCTCACGCAACCTCCCGCAGTGTCACCACCAACGTCTGCCCCTCGAATGTAGCACGCTGTGGTTGCAACGCCGCCATCGACGTCGGCAACCCCACATGCCGTCGCAAAGTCCCCACTTCAATCACCAGCTCATCGCCCTTCTTGAACAGCTTCACTTCCCCCTTCACCGCGAACGGCATCGCCACCCGCACCTGATACGCCCCATCGGCGCGCCCAAACGAATACGGCCGCTCGCTCCGCGTCACCAGCGCCGGATTCTCATCCGCCGCATACAGCACCGAAGCCAACTTCTCCAGCCGCTCCAGCCCCATCACTTCCTCCTGGAACATCGGCACGCATCGCACCGGCACCGGGTTAAAGTAGGTTTCCACCTCGCCCAGAATCTCCTGCTGCGCCTCCCGCCACTTGCCGAAATACGAATCGTTCGCCTCCGCCGGCAGCACACGGTTCACCACAATCGTGTCCACCGTCAACCCGTGCAGGGAGAAATACACAAACGCCCGCTGCGTCTCCCGCAGCACCATCCGTTCCGGATTCGAAACCAGCCGCACGCTGGTCAACTGCGGGTCTTCCAGAATCGTGTCGATCCCCTCGATCTTCTCGAAAAGGTCTTTGATATTCGCGAAATACGAGTCCGACGGCAACTCCACCGGCGACATCCGGTTCGCCAGCGGCCGCACGGCGTTGAACACCTTCCGCTCCATCGGGAACACGTGCTTCATGTACCAATCGAGCGTCGTCGGCATCGAAATAAATCGCAACGATTCCGCCGTCGGCGCGCAGTCCAGCACGATCACGTCATAGACGCCCGACTTCCGGTACTGGTTCACATACATCATCGCCGACAGCTCTTCCATGCCCGGAAGAATCGCCATCTCCTCGGCCTCCACATCGCCCAGGCCGCTCGTCCGCAGCACCGTGGTGATGTAGCCCGAAATCTCCCGCCAGTGCCGCTTGATCTCCAGCTGAATATTCACTTCCTGAATGGAAAGATTCGGAACCACCTGGAACGGGTCCGCCGTCGCCGCGTCGAACAGGCTCGTCTTCAGCGCAAACGAATCGGCCAGGCTGTGCGCCGGGTCCACGCTCATCACCAGCGTTCGCAACCCCTGCTTCGCCAGTTGCAGCCCCGTCGCCGCCGCCACGCTCGTCTTCCCAACGCCACCTTTACCGCTGTACAGAAGAATTCGCATTTCGTCCCTTCAAATTCTTAATCTGCATCAGCATCCGCGGGTTTTTCGCCAGCTTCTCCTGATGCTTCTCTAAAAACGACCAGTACATCTCCGTCATCGGGCACGAATCCGGTTTGTACTGGCATCCCTTGCAGTAGTTCGACATGCGGTCGATGTACTTCCCGCTCGCCACATAGGGCTTCGACGCCATCACGCCGCCATCGGCATACTGGCTCATCCCCAGTGTATTCGGAAGCTCCACCCACTCCACCGCATCCACATAAACCGCCAAATACCACTCGTGCACCTGCTTGGGGTCAATCCCCGCCAGCAGGCAATATAACCCCGTCACCATCAACCGCTGAATGTGGTGTGCGTAGCCAAAATCCAGAGTCTGCGTAATCGCCTGATGCAGGCAATTCATCTCCGTCTTGCCCGTCCAGAAAAACCGGGGCAGGGAAGCCGTCGCACTCAGTTCATTGCGCTCCAAATACCCCGGCATCTGCGTCCAGTAAATGCCCCGCACATACTCGCGCCACCCCAGGATCTGCCGGATGAACCCCTCAACGGCCGCCAACGGCGCCGCGCCCGACCGGTACGCCGCCTCCGCCGCCGCAATCACCTTCCGCGGGTCCAGCAACTTCAAATTCATCGCCGCCGCCAGCCGTGAATGGAACAACCAGGGCTCATCCATCCACATCGCGTCCTGATACGCCCCAAACCACGGCAGCCGGTGCTCAATAAAATCCGCCAGCGCCTGCTCCGCCTCTTCCGGCGTCACCGCCCAGTCAAACCCTATCATCGACCCCGGATGCCGCCCAAACCGGTCGGCCACCAGGTCCATCACTTCCCGCGTGATCCGGTCCGGCTTGAACGCCAACGGCGCCGGCACACCCACCGGGCCCTCGCTCCCGAAGCTCTCCCGATTCTCTTTATCCAGATTCCACTCACCGCCCGCCGGCAGCGCCCCA
>CAMATG010000332.1 GCA_945860645.1 Candidatus Sulfopaludibacter sp. SbA3
CATACCGCCGGACCGCGTCACAGAAGCAATCCCCATAACCCGGCCTCATCGTCCGGTTTCGTTCATCGAACGTTTTCATCACCGGAGCCCAACGCTTCGGCCCATCCCCTTTTTCGCGTCTTTCCGCCGATGAAAACTTATACGATCACGTCCAAAAAAAGTTTATATTCCCCCTAAAATCAACAACCTGAAAATTTTCACCCCCTAACTCCCTTGCCCCGCCATGCTAGCTTAAAGTCGGGTCAGGAATACCTCGCCCGCAAACAGCCCTCGCGCCAGCGAGGGCTGTTTGCATTTACACCACCCGAAAGGAAACGCAATCATGATCACCCCGGAAGAAAAAGCCCGCATCGCCCGAGAAAACGGCGCCAAATCCAAAGGCCCAACCACCCAACAAGGCAAGGACCGCTCCCGCGCCAACGGCCTCAAAACCGGCGCCCGCGCCACCACCCTCCGCCACCTCGCCCAGCCCCACCCCGGCATCCTCTGCAACGAGGACTCCCACGCCTTCTTCCAGCTCTTCCACGACCTGATCAAAGCCTACAACCCCATCGGCCAACTCGCCACCGACATCGTGCGCGAAATCGCCATCGCCCGCACCGAAATCACCCGCACCCAGCACGTCAAAGCCGCCGCCTGGAACCGGCAAATCCACCAGGAACAGGCCAAAGCCGCCCATCTCCCCGCGGAATTCATCCCCGTCGAAACCGCCATCAACACCGGCCTCGCCATGCTCAAATCCGATGCCCAATTCGACCGCGCCATCGACCGCCTCTTCCGCCGCATCGTCGCCCTCGAAAAACGCCTCATCAGCGTCCAGGCCCACTTCCCCGAACCCGAAGTCGACGCCAGCAACAACCAAACCGACCCCGACATCCCGCAACCCGAATCAAATGAACAACATACCGAAACGGAAGAAGAGCCGCTTTACACCGACGACCCCAGCCCCGCCACCCGCGAGGCCTACGAATTCTTCTTCCCCGGTCGCACACTGATCGTCGTCCCCACCAAATCGGACCTCGATCCCAACTAAAACGCCATGCGCTACCACTGGAAAACCGTCGAACCCAGCCAGTGGACAGCCGAAGTGTGCCCAAAATCCGAAGCCCTGCCCAACCCCTCGAAGTGGGCCCAGGAAGCCTTCCACTTCACCCCCAACAAGATCCAGCGAACAGTCCTCGAAACGAAATCGAAGCGCCTCATCCTCTGCTGCAACCGCCAATGGGGCAAGAGCACCGTAATCGCCCTCAAGGCGCTCCACTACGCCCTGCAACACCCCAACGCAACCATCGTCGTCGTGAGCCGAACCGAAAAACAAGGCGGCGAATTAATCGCAAGAGCCAAGGATTTCGCCAGCCTGCTCAGGATCCCGGATCGCCGCGTCCCCGGCTACCAGCACTCCGTGCAACTGCCCAATGGCAGCAAAATCTATGCGATCTCGCACAGCACAGAATCCGCCCCCAGCCGCACCGCGGACATCCTGATCTTCGACGAAGCCGCCGTCGTCTCCGACGCCGTGTTCAGCGTTACATTACCCTTCGTAGCCAGAACCGGAGGAGCCGTCTGGATGCTGTCAACGCCAAGAGGCCAGCTCGGCTTCTTCTACAACTTCTGGCACGACAAAGACCCGCAGTGGACACGCATCTTCAGCACAGTCGAAGACTGCCCGGAAATCCCGAAGGAATTCGTGGAACTCCACCGCAAAGGAGCCCCCCACTTATTCCGGCAAGAGTTCTACTGCGAATTCACCCCTGCCCCCGGCAGCCTGATCTCGCGCGACCGTCTCCAGTCGATGTACGACCCAACGCTCGACGCCCGCAAGCTCCCGCCGCTCCCCACCCGAAGGGAGTGAGTAGACACCCCGCTCGCGCAAGAACCGGGCTTGCCCCCCGAAGCCCAACGGGCGAAGGGGGGCCCGCAACCCAACAACAGGCGTGTACCCCGGACGCGCCACAACCCGCAAAAGGCAGAAGGCCCAAAGCGACTACCCGAAGCCGCGATCTTGAGAAATCATCGTCGCCGGCCCCCTCCCCCAAAGTCAGTCACAGCACTTGAAAATAAACTGCAACCCACACAACATCAACAACTTAACCAACCCCCGCTCCACCCCCTCCAAGCCGAAAAAGTAGACAACTTCGATAGAATAGAAATAGAGAGTGTCACTCTCCACCCCAGCGAGTCCCCGCCGCCCGGACTCGCCGAACAGTACGGAAAAGACCACCCTTTCGCCCGCGCGAAATTCGTGGTACACCTTGAGTGGATAGCGTCCCTGGCAACTTCTCACACTCCGCCTGCGCTATTTCTCTTTTCCTCGTCACCCTTTCCGACTAATCGATTACCAAACCGGTTCGTGGCCTAACCCGCCCGCGGTAGGGACTGTTCATATCTACTCACCCAAATCAGGAGCCTTCTCACATGGACGGGGATCGCAAATATCGCCAAAACGGCTACCAGGACGGTAGCGGCTCGAGCGCAGCCAAACCGCGCTCCGAAACGATACGGGAACGCGCCGCCGTCGCGCGCCACCCCATGGACTACACCGCGCCGCGCCTGCCGCGCATGGTCCAGAACGTCACCGCCAGCCGTTGCTACAACTGCGCCACCACGCTGCCCGCCGCCTACGACTTCGCCCAGCCCTGCCCCAAGTGCGCCGCCGAACTCCACTGCTGCAAACAGTGCACGTTCTTCGAGTCCTCGGCCCACTTCCAGTGCACCAAGCCCATCGCCGAGCGCATCACCGCCAAGGACAAGAAGAACGAATGCCAGCTCTTCAGCCCCCGCGTCACCGTCGCCCGCGAATCCACCAAACCGCCGGAACCCCCCAAGGTAATGGCCACCGCCGCGCCCGCCTCCACCCCGTACGTTTCCCGCACGGTCCACAACGCGCGCGCCGCATTTGAGAACCTGTTTAAGAAATAAGTGCGCACCGCTCAACTCATCGCTCAACATCGCTTCCAACTCACCGAAGCTGCCCCGGCCGATCCGCGCCCAGGCGAAATCCAGGTCCGGGTCCACTTCTGCGGTATCTGTGGCTCGGACCTTCATAACTTTGCCGAAGGCTCCGTCGGCGACACGCCCAGCGTCTACCCCATGGTCCTCGGCCACGAACCCACCGGCACCGTCCTCAAAACCGGTGCCGGCGTCACCGGCTGGCAACCCGGCGACCGGGCCTTCCTCGAACCGGCCATCTACTGCTACCACTGCCCGATGTGCCGCACCGGCCGCCACAACCTCTGCGACAACATCCGCTTCCTCAGCGCCGGCCCCGACCCCGGCTACTTCCGCGACGTCGTCTCCGTCCCGGAACACTGCCTGGTCCCCATCCCAGCCGGCGTCGGCCTCGCCGAAGGGACGCTCTTTGAACCCCTCGCCGTCGCCCTGCACTCCCTGCAGTTCGCCGACCTCACCCCCGGCGTCTCCGCCGCCGTCTTCGGCTGCGGCCCCATCGGCAGCCTGACGGTCGCCATGCTCAAAATGCAGGGCGTCCGCCGCGTCTTCGCCGTCGATCCCGTCGCCCACCGTCGCGACCTCGCCCGCGCCATGGGGGCCGACGTCGTCATCGACCCGGCCGAGACCGACCCATCCAAGGAAATCCTCGCCGCCACCGGTCGCCGCGGTGTCGAAACCGTCCTCGATTGCGTCACCAAGGACGGCTCTCTGGAACATGCCTGCATCGCCGTCGCCAAAGGCGGCCGCGTCGTCGCCACCGGCATCCCCAGCGAAGCCCGCCCGGCTATCCACTTCCACGAGCTCCGCCGCAAGGAAGTGCCGCTCTACAACGTCCGCCGCAGCAACCACGAGACCCATCTGGCCATAGAGCTGCTGGCCGAGCGCCCCACGTTCCTCGGGCCCGTCGTCACCCACCGCAGCCCGCTCGACCAGATCGAACGGGCCTTCGCGGATCTGGAAGCCTACAAAGACGGCGTCGGCAAATCCGTCATTCAACTTGCGTAAACAGCGGGAACCTTTTCCTCCTCGCCGGGGTCTGATCTGGCGAGGAGGAACGCAATGTTTGAACAATCGGTGTTAGATAACTCCCGCCAGCGGCGGAGTAAGTGGTCGTGGATGGGCCTGGTCGTCCAGCTCGGCCTGGTAACCAGCATGTTACTCGTGCCCATGGTCAGTCCGGAGTTACTCAGCGTCATGCTGCCCAAGGCGCTGATCTATGTCCCCATGAAGCCAGTCCAGCCTGTTGAGGTGGAGGTCCAGCCCGCCCAGTCCGCCCGCGCGGCCAACGCCAACAGCGTCGTCGTCGCCACCCAGCCACGCCGCCCCTTCACCGCCCCCACCGGCCGCATCAACCCCGTCGCCAACATCATCGATAGCGGCGACTACGCCCCGCCAGCCTTCACCCTCGGCCCGCCCTCGGTCTCGGCCTTCTCCACCGGCCCCATCTTCGGCAACAGCATCGGCAACGTCCCCACCGCGCCCCCGCCACGCGCCCCCGAGCCCGCAAAGACGCAGCCAGCCCAGCGCATCCGCGTCGGCGGCAACGTCCGCGCCCCGCAGATCCTCCAGCGCATCAACCCGGCCTACCCCCCGCTAGCCAAACAGGCCCGCATCTCCGGCCTCGTCAAGCTCGAAGGCATCATCGCCAAGGACGGCACGGTCCAGCAGTTGAAGGTAGTCAGCGGCCATCCGCTCCTCGCCCCCGCCGCCCTCGAAGCCGTCCGCCAATGGCGCTACAACCCCACGCTCCTGAATGGAGAACCCGTCGAAGTCATCTCCCCCATCGACGTCAACTTCATCCTCTCAAATTAGGTAACCATGAACCGCGGCACACATCCCACGGGGACATACGTGCCGCAGCCCGCAGGGCGTAGGCCGTGTGTCCCCCAGACGCCGAAATCCCCGCTACCCAACAATTCCCTGGCCCTCGCGGATAGTAATCAGACGGTCGGCCGCAACACCCTTAACCGTCTCTTTCTTACCCGAGGGCCAGCGGACCTCCAGGTCCACCACCTTCACCGGGCCCAGCCCAAAGTGCAGCCGCCAGTCATTTACCGAGTAAAAACTCCCCTGGCTCATCACCTCCTGGGCCTGCTTCTTTCCCCCATAGAAACAGGTAACCCGCCCGCCAATCGCCGCCCGGTTCGACGTAACTCCCTCTAACTTCACCTTGATCCAATGCCGCCCCAACGACGCCGGCAGGTCATTCCGCAGTAACGTCGGCGGCGCGTCCATGTTCCAAATGAGAACGTCCACATCCCCGTCGTTATCGAAATCCCCAAACGCGCACCCCCGGCTCGATTGCGGCGCCACGTCCAACGGGAACTCCTCAAACGTCCCATTCCCCAGATTCCGGAACACAATCCGCGGCGTCTTATACGCATACTGCCGCAGCTTCCGCTCCACCTCCGGGTACACATTCCCGGTCACATAAAACAGGTCCGGATACCCGTCATTGTCCAGATCCACCATCCCCGCGCCCCACCCGATAAACCGCGTCTCCACCCCCAGCCCGCTCTTAATCGTCATGTCCTGGAAGTTCCCCTTCCCGTCGTTCCGATACAGGACATTCGTGTCATCCGCGAAGTGAGTCTTGAACACGTCCAGACTCCCGTCCAGATCATAATCCCCGACGCCGATCCCCATCCCCGCCTGCTCCATCCCGTCCTCGTTCAGCGCCACGCCATTCTCCAGCGCCACCTCGCTGAACGTCCCGTCGTGGTTATTCCGGAACAAGAAGCTGGGCGTCGAATCGCACGCCACATAGATGTCCGGCCACCCGTCGTTGTCGAAGTCCCCGGCCACCGCCGTCATGCCGTAAGACCCCTTCGCCTTCGCCACGCCGCTCTTAACGCTCACGTCCGTGAACGTCCCGTCCCCGTTGTTGTGATACAGCCAGTGCCGCCCCGGCGGCAGCCCCAACGGCCCGCAGTTCACCGGCACGCCCTTCCAGTTGCAGAATGAGTTCTGCCCCGGCTTCGGCACTCGCGCCGGATCAAAGTCCACGTACTCCGTCACAAACAGGTCCAGCTTCCCGTCCCGGTCGTAGTCGATGAACGTACAACCCGCCCCCCACCGCCGCGCGCTGCCCGCCAGCCCGGCCTCCTGAGTAACATCGCTAAATGTCCCGTCCCCATTGTTCCGGTACAGGACGTTCTGCCCCCAGTAAGTAATGAACAGATCCGGAAACCCGTTGTTATTGAAGTCCCCCGCGCACACCGCCGACGCCCACCCCGTCCGCACCAGCCCCGCCTTCTCCGTCACGTCCGTAAACGTGCCGTCCCGGTTGTTCTTGTACAGCCGGTTCGTCGTCCCCGCCGGCGCCCCCGCGAACCGCGTCCCGTTCAGCACAAAGATATCCAGCCACCCATCGTTGTCGTAGTCGATAAAGGCCACCCCGCAGCCAATCGTCTCCACGATGTATTCCTTGGCGTCCACGCCCCCAAACACCGACGGATGCCGCAGCCCCGCCCGCTCCCCCACGTCCACAAACTTGGCGTGAAACGGTATGCCCGACGCCTTCCCCCGCGGCACCGCCTTCACGCCCCGGCTCGCCACGCCCTGCCCGGCCAGCCCCCCAGCCCCGGCCAGCGCCAATAGCTCCCGCCTCGTCCGTTTCATCTCTCTTAGAACGATAACTCGAAATACAAATCCGTCACCGTCACCTCCCCGGCAAACCCCTTCCACTCCGCCCCCAGCTCCTCCGCCGAAGTCACCTTGTCATCCACGCTCAACACCCGCCCGCCCGTCTTCTCCTTTAGCCGCGAAACCAGGTCCGGCAACGGCATCTTCCCCCACCGCTTCTTCACCGCCATCTCATGGTCCACCGGAATCATCGCCACCAACTCCGGCGACGTCATCAGCTCCAGCCCCTTGTCCTTCATCGTCGCGTTATGGCTCCCGTGGTGCCCGACTTTATAGAACACCGTCCGCTTCAACAGCCCCGGCCCCGTCTCCCCGCCAGCCCACTTCAACCCCTGCCAGCTCAGCCAGTTCCCCGCCTGCGCGTCCCCCGGAAACAGCAGCACCTCGCCGGTCGCCACAA
>CAMATG010000333.1 GCA_945860645.1 Candidatus Sulfopaludibacter sp. SbA3
AAGAGGGGGTCTTTGCCGTTGGTGTCGAGCCAGCGTTTGCGAATGGTTTCGCGGGAGAGGCTCATGGCGTTGGCCGGCTGATGGCAGGTGATGCAGGCGCGGCCGTTGGTGCCGAGGGGTACGAAGAATGGGTGGCCGCCGGTGCGGAAGGAGCCGTTGGGATTGGCGATGCGGAGGAGACCGGTAGGGTTGTCGTATTCGCTATCCCAGGGGAAGAACTCCTCCTGGTTGGGCTCCCACCAGGCGTTGGGCGGCCAGGAGCAGGATGAGGAAGCAGCGCATGACGATCTCCGTTCTGATTCGGCAGTACGGCGACGTGGGCGCGTTTGGAAACGCAAGATCAGGTTAGCATGGCGGGTTTGGTGGTGGCGGAGAGGACGCCGATGCCGAGCCAGAAGCCGAGGATGGGGCTCATGCCCATACCAGTGAGCGGGACGGGGAAAGCGCCGAGGAGGGGCATCAGCGAGATTGCGAGGAAGTAGATGGCCAGGGCGGTGGCGGACGCGGTGCGGCGGGGGAAGAGGGGGGAGAGCGCGGCGGCGGTGAGGGTGGATACCGCGAGGACGGCGCGGAGGAGGGATTGGGAGCGGGCCAGAGCGATGATGCCTTCGACATCGGGGACGGGGAGAAGAGGGTCCGGGCGGGTCCAGGTGAGGGCGGCGAAAGGTAAGACTAACGGCTGGGAGAGCGAGAGAGCGAGGGCGAAGGCGGTGGCTTGGGAGGCGTCGGGCTGGAGGCAGAGGAGAGAGGCGACTATGAAGGCGAGGGGCCACGGTGGACGAGGGGTAGCGGTGAGGGCGACGATGGCGGCGGGCAGGCAGAGGAAGGCGACGTTCCAGTTCAGGGGGCCAAGAGAGAGCCAGCGGTGGACGCCGGACTGGCCGGATTGCCAGAGGCTGAGGAGCAGGAGGATGGGGGTGAGGAGGAGAATGGCGGTAATGAGACGGGTGGGGATTTGACGGGCGAGGAGTTTGCTGATGAGGGCGCCGAGCAGCCAGGCGAGGGCGTTGCGGCCCCAGACAGCGGGCGGGGCGCCGTTGGCGGCGGCGACGAGGCAGCCGGTGGCGACGGCGAGGAGGGAGGCGACGGCGAAGATCATTTGCGGCGGGCGGGGTCCCAGCCTGGGATGGCGGCGGACTGCTGGATCCAGGCGGTAAGTTGCGCTTCGTCGAGGGGGGCGTTTTCGTAGATATCGAGCCAGCGGGCATCGCCGGAGCGTGGGGTGAAGCCGGGCGGGGCGGGGTTCAAAGCAGCGCCGTTGAAGAACGTCACTTTCACGTAGCGGGTCGAGACGTGGAAAGTGACGAACCAACCCTGGCCTTCGATGCCATAAAAGGGCGAGTTCCATTTGACGGCTTTGCGGACGTGAGGAACGGCGGCGGTGATGAGCGTATCGAGGCGGCGGCCGAGATCGCTTTTCCAGCCGGGCATGGCGGCGATGTAGGCCTGGACGGGGGCGTCGCCGTCGGCTTTGGCGATTTGGGGGTTACCGCCGGAGAGGAGTTTGGGCATAAGGTTAGGAGCTCGATTCGAGTGATTTGCGGAGTTGGGCGTAGCGGAGGAGAAAGGCGCGCTCGTCGCGACGGGTGCGGCGGATCCAGGCGGTGACTTCTTCGTTGCACTTGCTGGTGTTGCAGGAGGCACAGGCGGGGACGACATTTTCGAGAGTATAGCGGCCACCGCGGGAGATGGCGAGAACGCAGTCGCGTTGGAGGGGCTGGCCGGTTGCGCCGCAGTAGGCGCAACCGGCCCAGGCCTGTTGGAGGGCGTCCCATTGGGAGGCGGTGAGGTCGTGCTCCACGCTGTCCATGCGGCGTTTGCGCCGGCGGGCAGCGCGGGCCGCGCGGGTGCGACTGAGGGCCATTTCTACAGAGTACGCCGTTGGCGTGCGACTACGAACGGCAGCGCCGGACGAGCCAGACCAAGGGGCGAATGGCACAATGGCGGACGAGGGCTTTGCGGACTTGGGAAGGCGCGATAGCGGCGGCGATGGGCGGGCTGTATTTGTAGTAAAACCTGACGAAAGCGGCGCCGGGCAGGGTGGGCAAGAGTACTTCGTCCCGGAAGGCGGAGAGGACACCAATTTCAGGGGCGAGCGGCGTGCCGTAGGCGGCGGTGGCGATGAAGCAGCCGCCGGAACGAGCGTTTTTCACGGTGGCGAAGAAGGTATCTAGCTTGGGGTTGGCTACCGCTTCCGGGCCAAGGTGGGAGGCCAGTTCCTCCAGGGCTTCTCCGGCGGCGTGGGTATACCCGGCGAAATCGCCGAGCATGTAACGGGAGAAGCCGGCTTGGCTGTAGACGATCGCGAGAGCGGCGATGGCGGCGTGATCACGGCCGCTCTTCTGGTAGGCCATGCCGAGGTAGAACAGGGTAGCCAGTTCGACTTCGGTCATCTGCTGGAGGCCGTCGCGGGAGGTGACGCCTTTCCGGTTGAGCCAGTCGAGGCCGTCGTCGATGACGCGTTGGAAGGCGCCGGATTCATAGTCGTTCTGGCGGTTGGCGAGGAGGCGGAGAGCGCTTTCCCAGCGGCCGACGCCGTAGCTGTCTTTGCCGCCGTAGCCGGCATTTTTTTCGTTGAGAGAGAGAGGGGTGACCATAACTGGATTCCTGTGAAGACAGCGATTTGAGTGGTTGAGGCAGCGGCAAGGGCGACGTCGAGACTGTCGCAGAGGCTATCCCAGATGTGGGTGAGGAGGGCACGGTCCGAATTTGGGAACATGCGGCAATGGGAGCTGGAGAGTGCGGGCACCTGTTCGGCTTTGGCGATTTGGAAACTGTCCGGGAAGGCGCCTTGGAAGACTGAGACGGCGGCTTGAAACTCAACTTTAGAGAGGGGAAGAGGAGATCCCCGTTTGAGGAGATTGCGATCAATGGCGCCGCCGCTGAGCGCTTTGGCCCGGACTGCGCGGATGGGGTTTCGGCCGTGAATGGGGCCGACGGCCAGATTGGACGCGGGCAAGGCGCCCCCGTGGACGAGGGCGAAGACGCCAACAGGTTCTGTCTGACCGGAGTAGAGATAGCCGGAGAGTTGACCGTGGCTGTTGGGTTCGTGGGCGGCGATGGTGATTGTGAGGGAGCGGACCGGTACGGGGAACGAGAAGCTGTGTCGACTGAGTTCGACAAGAATAGCATCGAGGCGATCCTGCGTGCCGTGATCCGGGGAGGTGAGTAGTTCCGGGTGGTGCTCTACGGCACCACTACAGAGGAACTGCGCGAGGGAGTGATTCATGGGGCACCTTAGCGGGCGTGGCTGGAGAGCCAACCGAGCGCCTGATCGAGGGCGCGTTGCATGCTCCCGGCTTTGCCGGCGTATTTCCAGGTGCCCCAATAGACGAACACCTCTCCTGAGATGGGGTGCCAACTGACCCCGTGATCGTGGCCGTTCCAATGGACGTAGCTCTTCCGGACGTCGGACATTCTTCGTTCTCCTTTATGTGTTGGGATGCCGGAGTTGCCGGCATGCAGGAACGATCGCCGGGGAGCGGGAAAATCGACATGCGCGAAAGTACGCGGATGTACGCGGAAGTACGCATGTCACAGATTCTATTGGGGCGGAGCGGCGGACGCGGCGGTGCGCATTGCGTTAGACTGGGCGGTACTTGGCGGGACAAGAGCAAAAATCCGGGCGGCGATTAGAGGGCTGGAAAGAGATTGCGGCCTATTTGAACCGGCGGCCGCGGACGGTGCAGGGGTGGGAGAAGGAGTTCGGGTTGCCGATATTCCGGCTGCAGGGCCGGACGTACGCCGACTGTGGGGAGCTGGACCGGTGGTTGGCCGAGCACAAGACGGTGACGGCGGCGGCGGTGGCATCGGAGGAACCGGTGGCGGCGGGGCGGGGGTGGATGTGGTGGGGAGTAGCGGGGGTGGCGTTGCTATTGATGGCCGGGCTGTATTGGTGGCAGCGGGCCGGGGCGGCGGTGGCGTATGCGGTGCAGGGGAAGACGCTGACGATGCGAGACCGGGACGGGCGGGAGGTGTGGCGGTATGAATTGCCAACGGCGCCGCCGGAGGAGAAGCGAGGGGAGCACACGGCGGCGCGGGGAACGTTTGCGGATGTGGACGGGGATGGGCGGCAGGAGTTTCTATACCGGTACTGGCCGACGGACCTGGGGAAAGAGAATTCGGGGGTCTTTTGTTTCCGGGAGGACGGGACGGTGCGGTGGATGTTCCGGCCGGGGAAGGCGCTGGCGATGGAGAACGGGGGGTTGGTGACGGAGCTGTACCGGGCGGAGCAGGTGGGGTTATTGGCGAAGGCGCGGCCGGATGGGGGGCGGGTGGTGGTGATGAGCAACCATTCCTGGGACTGGCCGGGACAGGTGGCGGTTTTGACAGCGGAGGGGGTGGAGGTGGAGGAGTATTGGCATCCGGGGTGGCTGTTTTCGATGGTGGTGACGGATGTGGACGGGGACGGGGCGGAGGAGATTCTGGCGGGCGGGGTGAACAATGCGTACGGCGACGGGGAGGGGCATGGGGCGACGCTGGTGGTGCTGGACGCGCGGGATGTGCGCGGACAGGGAAGCGTACCGGCGGGATACCAGTTGCGGGTGAAGGGCGTTCCGACGGGGCGGGAGAAACGGGTGCTGCTGTTTCCGGAGTTTGCCCGGAATACGAATGCGAATTATTACTGCCATGTGGCTCAGGTGCGGACGGCTGGGAAAGGGGGAGTGGAGTTAGTGATATCGCAGGGCTTCGGGGAGGAGATCTACGGGTACCCGTATGCGCATGTGCAATTGGACGGAGAACTGCGAGTACGACGAGTGCTGCCGGGGGCGCGGCTGGCGGAATTGCTGGACGCGACGCTGCGGGTGAACGAGAGAACGCCGGCGGCGCGGGGGGAACTGTACCGGCGAGCGGTGGGCAAGGCGCGGGGGTTGTGAAGGATACACTGGGGGGGAGATGCTGACGGGGATTGCAGGGGACGCCTACGAGGACTTTGTAGCGCGCTTTCCGGGGTATGCGGGGACGGCGCCCATGGATGCGTTGCGGGCGCGGGAGTATGGACGGCTGGACGCGAGCGGACAGGTGTATCTGGACTATACGGGCGGGTCGCTGTACGCGGAAACACAGATTGAGCAGCATATGCGGATGATGAGCGGGGGGGTGTTTGGGAACCCGCATTCGGCGAATCCGACGTCTTCGGCGATGACCGATCTGGTGGAGCGGGCGCGGCGGTTTGTGCTGGATTATTTCCACGCGGCGAACGACTATTTCCTGGTGTTTACTCAGAATGCTTCGGGGGCGTTGAAGCTGGTGGGGGAATCGTTTCCGTTTGCGGATGGCGGGCGGTATTTGGCGACGTTCGACAATCATAATTCGGTGAACGGGATTCGGGAGTTTGCGCGGGGGAAGGGCGCGACGACTGGCTATGTAAGGCTGACGGCTCCGGGGTTGCAGATTGACGTGGACGATCTGGAGCGGCGGTTGGGAGAGGCGGATGGGGCGCGTCCGAATCTCTTTGCGTTTCCAGCGCAATCCAATTTCACGGGCGTGAAGCATCCGCTGGGACTGGTGGAGAAGGCGCGGGAGAAGGGCTGGTATGTGTTGTTGGACGCGGCGGCGTTCGTGCCGACGAACCGGCTGGATCTTTCGATTGTGCGGCCGGATTTTGTGAGCGTCTCCTTCTACAAGATGTTTGGATATCCGACGGGGATCGGTGCGTTGTTGATCCGGCGCTCGGCGTTTGGCCTGCTGCGGCGGCCGTGGTTCGCCGGGGGGACGGTGAACTTCGCGTCGGTGCAGGGGCAGGGGCATGTGCTGTCGGGGAATGAGGCGGCGTTTGAGGACGGGACGCTGAACTACCTGTCGCTGCCGGCTGTGGAGATTGGGCTGCGGTATTTGCAGACCGTTGGGATAGATACGATCAGTGAGCGGGTGGGGTGTTTGACGGGATGGCTGATTGAAGAACTGTTGGCGCTGCGGCACGACAACGGGCGGGCGATGGTGCGGATTTACGGGCCGGCGACGCGGGCGAACCGGGGCGGGACGGTGACGATGAATTTTTATGATCCGCAGGGGCATTTGCTGGATTACCGGAGGGTGGAGGAGTTGGCGGGGGCGGAGAAGATTTCACTGCGGACGGGGTGCTTTTGCAACCCGGGGGCGGGAGAGATTGCCGAGGGGTTGGACGAGGACGACATGGCCGCGGGGCGAGCGTTGGGGGATGACATCAATCTGCCGAGTTTTTTGAAGCTGATGCAGAGCCGGGGGCAGAACAAGAGCGCGGGGGCGATTCGGGCTTCGGTGGGGATTGCTTCGAATTTTGCGGATGTGTGGCGGTTTGTGGAGTTTGTGCGGGGGTTCCGGAACCAGACGCGGTTAACTGTTGGGGATGTGACGTTTGACGTGGATTCTTGCCGCGTGATCCGGGATGGGAGTTGAGGCGCGGGGAAGAATTTAGCGGAAGGCGACCTGGACGTCGTTGGCGGGGACGCCGTTGACGAGGAGACGGATGGTGGCGAGGCCGGTTCCTTGCAGGGCGCGCGGGAGCGAGACGGTGACTTGATCGAGGCCGGGGGTTTCGGTTTGCGGGCCGGCGAAGAGGACCGGGGCGTCGATGCCGGCGATGGTGCAGGTGACCGCTTCCAGGGTGGAACGGCCACGGATACCGGTGCCGTAGAGCTCCAGAAAGGCCAGGCTATCGGGGGGACCGAGGGCGAGGGTTCCGGGCTGGCAGTCGCTGCCGGGGAGGCAGGCGGTGATGGAGGTTACGGACTGTGCGCCGTCCGGGGTGAGAACGCGCAGAGTGGCGGCGGGGAAGAGGCCGGGGGCGACAGGGGCGACGGTGGCTTTGCCGTAGAGAACGACGCCATCATCGGTGGCAAAGACGAGGGCCGCGGGGCCGGGGGCGGTGGATTGCGGGAGGGTGAAGTACTGATTGCCGGACAGGGGTGGGGCGTTGCGGCTGACGCCGGTGCTATCGATTACGGTTGCGGTCCCCGGGGGGAGTCCGGCGGCGGAGAGAGTGAAGATGGATTCAGGGGCGAG
>CAMATG010000334.1 GCA_945860645.1 Candidatus Sulfopaludibacter sp. SbA3
TTTTACGCCCATTGGCCCAAGCCTGCAGCGTAGTTCTTTGTTCGGCAGTCAACTCAACTTTAGGTGCAACGCGCATCGGCAACCGGCTCCTCCAGTATACGGACGCCGCCGGTCAGATATTCGTTACTACTTGTGAAGCACTACACTAGCGAGAGTGGTGAAGCTTGAGCAAGTCGGCGAATCGCAACTGGAAACTATCATTGGAGGCGAGAGTGCTGAAGAGAAGAATTCCTGAGCTTGTTGCGCAATATACACTGGAGCCGACTCTGCGAGATCTATATGTTGAGGGCTCCTTCGACAAGGCGGTAATGATCTGGTTTTTTAATGAAAGCAGCGTCGACAGGGCAAAAGTGTTTTCGATAGACGATGTTGAAGTTCCTGCGGAACTTGTCAAAAAACATGGTTACACGCCGGGAAATAAGCAGGAGGTCATATCACTCGCCAAAGAAGTCGAAGAACTTATCGGACCGACACTGCAGATAACTTGCATTGCCGATGCTGATTGTGATCGCGTTCTAGATTCGGTCACCATTTGCGATCATCTGTTTCTAACTGACTACACCAGTATGGAGCTATACCTGTTTCACCCGGCCCCGATGCGAAAATTCATTGGTCTCGTGCTTCAACAGGGCAAAGTCGACACTGAGCAGATGCTCGAGAGATACGTGCAGCCACTACGTGAAGTCTTTCTGTTAAGGGCCGCACTGCGGTCTTTGGATATTCCATCAGGAATGGTGGACTTCACCAAATGCCTCAACGATCAGGGAGCGGCGATCGAAATTGACTTAGCTGAACTTGTCAACCGAGTCCTCAATAAAGGGAATGCACGAAACAGGCGGGAGGAAGTCTTTGAAAGAATAAAAGAGTTAGCCGTAGCGGAACGCCAGGACTGTCGACATTCTATTTATGGTCATGATTTTGTAGCGATGCTGAACTGGGAGTACGGGAAGGTTGCCAATAAACGCGGGATTATGGGCGAAACCGGCGTCCTCCATGGATTGGTTGGTTGTCTTGAGTACGCAATCGTTATCGAAGAACCTCTGTTCCGGAATTGCCTGACGCGTTGCGGGTAGGTACACTCCGTCCAAGCCGACGTATCGCTGGACCAAACTCGATCGGTTCGCCTGATCGCAAGGGGCGCGCCACCCCTTCCACGGTCTGCGTTATCCCTTAAGAATGCTCAGCGAGGCGGCGTGTCATTGAGCAGTTGCTCGTAAACGGCGTCCTCAGGGGAATAGGCTGATTCGAATGCCTGACGCCCGGCTAGTACCCACTCCGGATCAGCCCCCCCGGAGGGCTCCCACATGACGACAATGCGGAGCTGCTCACCCACGGGGATATCAGTGGCTAGGCCCGGCGGCAGGGAAATTTGCCCGCCCGGTGACAGGGTAGATTCAAACTCAACTGCTTTCATGGGGCGTCTCCGTCTTCATGATGGCACATTGACACTACTCCGCACAGGCTACGCCAGCGGGGGCTCCGGTGGGGGCGCCCATGCGGATTTTGTCTGATTCCAGGCGGCGGAACTCGATGTGTTGGACGAGTGGGGGCTGGGTGGGGGCGAGGGTGAAGAAGACGCCGATGGGGCCTTTGGCACACGTTATGTTGAACTGGCCGCGGAGCCAGTTTTCCGGAATGACCGGACTGGCGGTGGTGCAGCGGCCGGCCTCCTTTTTCAGCGCATCGATTTCGGCGCGGCGCTGGGGGATGGGGGCGTCGAGGAAGAGGTTCATGGCCGCGATTTGATTGGCTTCGGCGTCGGTCCAGTTGTTCCACAGGTTCCAGATATGGGCGCGCATTTCGGTGAGCGGTTTCGACGGCGGGGCTTCGCGCTTTTGCAGTCCGCCGGTTTTGTTGAGCACGTCCCAGGCCTGGTTGATTGTTTTTGACGGGCCGGAATAGGTGAGGGTTGTCATGGCGAAGATGCCGACGCCGTAGTCCGGGAGCCACGCCATATGGGACCCGAAGCCGGGGAGGCCGCCGCCGTGGGAGACGATGTGGTTGAAGCGGCAATCTGTGACGATGCGGAGGCCGTAGCCGTAGCCGCTGATGGAGGCGGTGCCGGCACGGGCGTTTAGGTTGGACGGGGTCCAGAGATGGCTCATTTCACGGACGGAGGAGCGGCGGATGGGGCCGCTGTCGGCGTCGTCGCGCGGGGGGAAGGCGGCGAGGTGGACGGCGACGTATTTGCCGAGATCGTTGGCGGTGGTGAGCAGTCCGCCCATGGCGCCGAAGACGCCGTGGGGGAGGGGTTGCTCCTCTTCGAACGTGCCGTCGGGCTTGAGGCGGTAGCCGATGGCGCGGGTGGTTTTGGGGACTTGGGAGAATTCGAACGTGGAGTTGTCCATGCCGAGTTTGGCGAGGATGTGTTGTTGCACGTACTTTTCGTAGGGCTGGTTGGCGGCCTTGGTGACGATGCGGCCGAGGAGGCCGAAGGCGTAGTTGGAATACTCGTAGCGGGTGTCGGGGGCGGTGGAGAAGGGGATGCCGGCGCGGAGCCATTTGTCGAGGTCGGCATCGCTGGCGCCGAGTTGCTGGTCGCCCCAGGGGTTGTCTTCGGGGAGGCCGGCACTGTGGCTCATGAGATTTCGGATGCGGAGGGGGGCGGTGTCGCGGGTGGGGAGTTCCATGCGGGCGAATTCGGGGATCCATTTGGCGATGGGGTCGTCGAGGGAGAGCTTGCCTTCGTCGCGGAGTTTGAGGATGGCCAGGGCGGTGAAGCTCTTGGTCATTGATGCGATGCGGAAGACGGTGTTGGCGGTGGCGGGTTGGTTGGTGGCGCGGTCCTGGACGCCGGTGGCGCCGACGTGGGCGAGTTTGCCATCGATGACGACGCCCCAGACGATGCCGGGGACCTTTTCGGCGGCGGCGTAGCGGCGGAAGATCTGATCGATTTCGGGGAGGGCGGATTGGAGCTTGGTGAGGCGTTGGGGATCGGTGAAGGCGGGGGGCGGGTAGGCGTCGTTGGCGAATAGAGTGGCCGTGAAGAGGAGGGCGAGGGCGCGCATTTCTATACGATGGCACGGCGTGGTAGGTTAGCGGCTGTGACTGCGAAAGTTTTGTTTGTGGGCTATCTGGTTTTGACGACTTGGGCGGGGATTGCGCCGCACGACCGGGCGACGTGGTGGGCGGAGAACATCCCGCTGTTTTTGATTGTGATTACGCTGGTGGGGCTGTATTTGCGGGGTTTTGTGTTTTCGGCGACGGCGTATTGCCTGATGGCCGTGTTGTTGTTTTTGCACACGATTGGGGGGCACTATACGTTTGAGCTGGTGCCGTTTGGGTTTGTGACGGAGCTCTTTGGGTTTCAGCGGAATCATTTTGACCGGATTGCGCATTTCAGCGTGGGGTTTTATGCGTACGCGATTGCGGAGAGTTTGGTGAAGACGGGCGCGGTGCGGAGCCGGGTGGTGTTGTTTCTGTTTCCGGTGTTTGCGATTGCGTTTGTGGCGATGGGGTATGAGCTGATTGAGTGGTGGTACGCGGCGTTGGCGGGGGGCGCGAGCGGGGCGGCGTTTTTGGGGAGCCAGGGGGATATTTGGGACGCGCAGAAGGATATGCTGGCCGATACGTTGGGGGCGGTGGTGGCGACT
This sequence comes from Candidatus Sulfopaludibacter sp. SbA3, assembly GCA_945860645.1. Classification (GTDB taxonomy): domain Bacteria; phylum Acidobacteriota; class Terriglobia; order Bryobacterales; family Bryobacteraceae. Next base: position 3,594 of record CAMATG010000334.1, read on the forward strand.
GGGTTTTTCTTTTGGCGGGGGAAGGCGGGGGCCTGAGCCGTTGTTTTGAACGCGTTCAACTTTTCTATTGACCGCATGCGATGATCGGTGCGCACTATTTTTGAACGTGTTCAACTTTCAGGGGCAGGCTGACGAATGACCAACTCTTTGCGTGCCGCGGTGGGCCTATTGCTGGTGGGACTGTGGATGGCACTGGGAATCGCATTGCTGCGTTTCGGTGTTTACGGGTGGACCCTGTTTGTCCTGTTGCCGTTCGTGGTGGGCGGCATGACGGCGTGGGTGACGCGGCCGGTGATGGGGTGGAGCGCGGCGCGGCGAGGTGCTGGAGCGGTGTTAGCGGCGACGTTGGTTTTATTGGTTGTCCGGATGGAGGGGCTGGTTTGTATTCTGATGGCGTTGCCGCTGGCGCTGCCGTTGGGCGCGTTGGGCGCTTTGGTGGTTTACCGGGCCACAGCGCGCGGAGCGGCCGGGCGGGTGGTGCCGATGTTGTTGTTACTGCCGCCGGCGTCGCTGAGTTGGGATGTACGGGCAACGGCAGAGGTTTACGAGGTGAGATCGGCAGTTACCGTGGCGGCGACACCGGAAGTGGTGTGGAAGCACGTGGTGCGGTTCCCGGATCTGGCGGCCCCGAAAGAATGGTATTTCCAGGCTGGGCTGGCGTATCCGCTGCGGGCCCGCATTGAGGGAGAAGGGCCGGGGGCAGTGCGTTATTGCGAGTTTTCGACGGGGCCGTTTGTGGAGCCGATCGAGGTATGGGATGAGCCGCGGCTGTTGGCATTTCGGGTGACGCAGAGCCCGCCGCCGATGCAGGAATGGAGCCCGTATGGGGAGCTGGACGCCGCCCATTTACACGGCTATATGGTTTCAAAACGGGGACAGTTCCGGCTGACCCGGCTGGAAAACGGGCACACGTTACTGGAGGGAACGACTTGGTATCAGCACGGTTTGTGGCCGGGTGGGTATTGGCGTCTGTGGTCGGATGCGATTATCCACCGGATTCACTTGCGGGTCCTGGAGCATGTCCGGGAGCTGGCGGAAAAAGAAAAATGACCGGCAGCGGAGAGGCTCGCGCTGGCCGGTCATTCTCTGGAACGGATCCCGGTATTTACGGGATGATGAGCTTGCTGCCGATGGAGTCGAGCGTGATGGTGAAGGTGAGGTCTTCGCCGGCGAGGGGGTGGTTGGCGTCGAGGATGACGCCGTCCTCTTCGATGCCGACGATCTGGGCGACGAGGACGCCGCCGGGACCTTGGAGTTGGAGCTCCTGGCCGACTTCGATGGGCATGTCTTCGGGGAACTGATCCTTGGGGATCTTGATGACCATTTCTTCGCGCATGGGGCCGTAGGCCTCGTCGGCGGGGATGGTTTTCGTGATGCTGGCACCGACTTCCAAACCGGTCACCGCGTTTTCAAAACCAGGGATGACCTGGCCTTGGCCGAGCGTGAACTCCAAGGGGTCGCGCCCCTCGCTTGAATCGAACACTGTCCCATCCGTGAGCGTTCCCTTATAGTGAACGCGGACGAGATCTCCTTTAATGGCCGGCATGGGGCATTCCTTTCGAGAGGGCGCTCGCGCCCATCGCAGAATAGCACGGGGGAGGGCCGGGCCGGGCTTGGTACAATTGAGGCGAATGGCTACGAAGCGTATTGGAATCCTGACCGGGGGCGGCGACGTCCCGGGATTGAACTCGGTGATCAAGGGCGTTACCTATCGCGCCTACGAAGCAGGCATGGACGTGATGGGTTTCCGTCGCGGTTGGGAGGGGTTGACCCACCTCAACATGGAAGACGAAGCCTCGAAGACGGCGTATTTGCGGCCACTTGACCGCATGAACACGCGCACGATCGACCGGGATGGCGGCACGTATTTGCACTCGAGCCGTACGAATCCGGCGAAGATGCGGAAGCTGCCGACGTTCCTGGACGCCGATAGCTATCCGAGCGAGATGGTGACGAAAAAGGGCGAGACGTACAAGGCTTGGGACGTCTCCAAGCACGTCATTAAGAACCTGGAAACGCTCGGCGTGGATACGCTGGTGGCGATTGGCGGCGACGACACGTTGAGCTACGCGCAGAAGTTGCACGCGCAGGGGTTCAAGGTTGTCTGCGTGCCGAAGACGATGGACAACGACGTGCGGAACACCGAGTATTGCATCGGGTTTTCGACGGCGATTACGCGCGCGCATGACGCCATTCAGCGGCAGCGCACGACGGTGGGTTCGCACGAGCGCGTTGGCATCTTCCGCGTGTTCGGGCGCGATGCGGGTTACACGGCGCTTTATACCGCCTATGTGACTTCGATCCGTTGCGCGATTCCCGAGTATTCCTTCGACGTGCAGAAGATGGCGGAACTGATTTCGGCGGACAAGTCTAATAATCCTTCGAAATACGCGTTGGTGGTTCTGAGCGAAGGCGCGGCGTGGGATGGCTACGTGGTGCAGGAGTACGGCGACCCGGACGACTACGGTCATCGCAAGAAGATGAACGTGGGCGAGGCGCTGGCCGGTGAGTTCAAGAAGCGCGCGAATCTGGAGTGCATCGTCAGCGACCTGACGTATGACCTGCGCGGCGGTTCGCCGGACTTCACCGATAAGTTGGTGGCGACGACGTTCGGCAACATGGCGTTCGACGCGATTCTGCAGGGTAAAAGCGGCTTGATGGCGGCGATCGCCGATGGGCGTTATTGCATGGCCGAGATTCCGGATCCGAAGCTGGGGCCGCGGAAGGTGGACGTTTCCACGATGTACAACGTGGAACGCTACCGGCCGAACTACACCGGCAAAGCGGGCATGCCGATTTTCCTGACCAATCCGTAGACTGTGCGGAACTGGTTGCGTGGTTTGTTTGGTTCTGAAAAAGAACCGGCGTTGACGGCGGATCTGCAACAGCGGATCCGCCGTTCGTTTGAGGAGTCGGCGGCGGACGAGGAGCATTTTCCGTCGACGATTGATCCGCGGATTTTGCATGTCCGGGTGATTTTGGAGACGTTCGGGGATTTGGCGGGGAAGCGGGTTCTGGACGCGGGGTGCGGGAAGGGGCGGTTTGCGCGGGTGCTGTTGGGGGAGTATCCGGGCGTGCGGCTGCATACGATGGACATCGCGGTGGCGATGCTGCGGTTTGTGGAGGCGCCGTTGATGCCGTGCGCGGGATCGCTGACGGCGCTGCCGTATGCGGATGGGTCGTTTGACTGTTTGTGTGCCACCGAATCGCTGGAGCACGCGGTGGATATTGAGCGGGCGGTGGCGGAGCTGTGCCGGGTGGTGAAGCCGGGCGGGCGGATTGTGATTATCGACAAGAACAAGGACCATTGGGGCAGGCTGGAGACGCCGGAGTGGGAGCGGTGGTTCGGGGAGAAGGAGCTGGCGG
>CAMATG010000335.1 GCA_945860645.1 Candidatus Sulfopaludibacter sp. SbA3
TCGGTTCCTGCTGTGCCGGCGGCTGTTGCGCGTTGGTCTTGAAGAACTTCGGCGCCTGCGTCACCAGCACGGCCAATACCGCCACCGTCGCCAGCGAACCCACCATCATGTACAATCCGCGCGGCGACGAACTCGCCTTCGCCGGAGGAGTCGGCATCGCCGCCGGCCCCGGCCCATGCGCCGGCGCGTGAGGTTGCGGCGCGGGTGCTGCCTGCGCGGGGGCCGGCGCTTCTAAAACCCGTCCCAAGGCCGCCCGGAACGCCCCAGCGCTTTGAAACCGCGCATTCGGGTCCTTCGCCATGCCCATCAAAATTACGTCACTCAGCGCCGCCGGAACGCGTGGGTCGTGCTGCACCGGCGGCACGGGCGCCGTGTGCATATGCGCCGCCATAATCGCGAACGTGTTCTCCCCATCGAACGGCCGCCGCCCGGTCACCATCTCGTACAGCGAAATGGAAAGGGAATAAAGATCGCTCCGCCCGTCTAACTGGGCGCCGTTGATCTGCTCCGGGGACATGTAATAGAGTGAGCCGGTCGTCTGGTGCGTCTGCGTCAAGCTCGGGTCGTTCATCACGCGCGCAATCCCGAAGTCCATCAGCTTCACCTGGCCTTGCGTGGTGATCATGATGTTCGACGGTTTGATGTCGCGGTGCACAATGCCCCGCGAATGCGCGTAGTCCAGCGCCGACAGCACCTCCATGCAAATCCCCACGGCGTTCTGCGTCGGCACCGGACCCTGGTCTAAATACTCGCCCACCGTCCGGCCTTCCACGAACTCCATCACCATCAGCAACTGGTTGCCGTCGCGCATCGCCGTGCGCAGCCCCGCAATGTTCGGATGCTCCAGCGCCGCCTGCACTTTAATCTCGCGCAGGAACCGGTCCGCCAGCCCCGGGGCGCCCACCAAATCGGGCAACAGGACCTTCATGGCCTCAATGCGGTCGGAAATCACATTCCGAACCTGAAACACCTTGCCCATGCCACCGGCGCCCAATTCGCGCAGGATCTGGTAATCGCCCACCTGCATCCCTGGCTGGAGACTCATATCGTGCCTTCCTTACTACTTGGGCAGCGACTTCACTTGGTCGCCCACCTTCGGCTTCGTCGCGCCATTGTAGTTGCCGACGCTCGACTGCTCATCGGCCTCCGTAATCACCAACGTCCCGATGGGCGTGCCCACGCGCCGCAAAACTTTCCCCGTCGCCGGGTCGCGTATCTCGCGTCCACCCTGGACCACTTGTAAATTCTGCCCCACCCGGACCCCGGCCCGGGTGCCCACATTCACGATCAACGTATTGCCGCTGACATCGGCAATCAGCCCGTCAACATTCACAACCTTGTCCGGAATCTTCGTCGCCCCGGCCGAAAGCTCCCCGCGCAGCCGATCCACCGCCGCCGACGTCGCCTCCCCGATAATCGAGTTCGCGAAGTTCGATGACGACATATCCACGCCGCCACCGGCCGCCGTCCGCGACCCGGACCCGGCGCCGAACAGCGACGTCCCGCTCCGCTGCGATTCCCCCTTCCCGCTCGCCACCGCCAGAATCTCGCCCGTCTCGACCAGCACCGTCCGCGCCGAAATTCCCACCACTGCCTTGGCGTTCTTCACGCCCACATTGCCCAGCCCATACTTCGAGCCAACGCCGCGCAGCACGCCGCCGCCCACGCCCACATTCCTGTCATCCCGGCCAAATTGCGTAATACTGCCGATAATAATGGCGTCCACGCCCAGCAACTTCCCGATCTTCACCGCCGAGTTACTGTCGGCCCGGTCACTATTGGAAAAGTTCTGTTCCGCCAGAATCTTCTGAATCGCCTTCCGTTCAATCACGGAGTACGTGCCGTCCCGGACCAGGCGGTCCACCAGCAGGTCAGCGATGCCTTTTCCGATATCGACGTTCTGTCCGAAAATCGCCGAAACCCCGCCCTGCACGGTGCCAAAGTCGAAGTCCATTACAGCCACACGCTTCTTTTGGCTCCAGGCGGACTGCGTCATCGTCAGGAGCACAACGAGAAAGAACAGTTGCTTCTTCATGATTCACCTGTGCCGGATTCGTACCCCGGCATCCATAACTTTAACGCGAAAAAACTTCCTATACAGCCTCACAATTTGTAAGCGTCACAAACCGTTGGACTTGTGCTTGAACTCCGATTACACTAAGGGAACGAGCTCGATGTATCCAAATAGAACTTTTGCCCCCCGCACCCCACGCCGCGTAAGAGAGAACGTCAACGAAACGATTCGTGCCAGGGAAGTCAGAGCAGTATTCCCCGACGGCACCGTCGAAATCATGAAGACCGACGCGGCTATCCGCAAAGCAAAAGAGCTCGGCCTCGATCTCATCTGCATCGCGCCCACCGCGGAACCGCCCGTGGCTAAAGCCATGGACTACGGCCAGTGGCAGTACGAAGTCAAGAAGAAGCAACACGACGCTCGTAAGAAGCAGCACATCATTCTGGTGAAGGAACTCAAATTCCGTCCCAACACCGATGATCACGATTACGAGTTCAAGAAGAACCACGCCATCCGCTTCCTGCAGGAAGGCAACCGTGTGAAGGCCGTCGTCCAGTTCCGCGGCCGCGAAATCGCCCACACCGATCTCGGCCAGAAACTCCTCCAGCGCTTTGCCGCCGACATCTCTGCCTACGGCCAGATGGACGGTCAGCCTCGCATGGAAGGCCGCAACGCTCACATCATCATCAGCCCGGTGAAGAAGCACTAGTCACCACGCTGCCCCAATAGCTGACAAAACCCCCGCGATTCTGCGGGGGTTTTCTCTTTCTGTTCCGACACTATATTCGTCGCCGTCCGTTCGCGGGAATAATCCAGCCGGCTCAGGGATTGAATAGCATGCGTTCACTCGTCTTCTTGCTTTGCGCCCCGTTGCTCCTTGCCCAGCAACTGCAGTTCACAACGCTACCTTCCACCGGCTCCGTCCCCTCACCCCGCTTTGACGGCACCATCGCCTACGACCCCGCCGCCAACGAAATCTATCTGTTCGGCGGTGAAGACACCGTCGCCCGCAACGACCTCTGGGCCTTCTCCGTCGAATCCAACCAGTGGCGCCAGCTCTCTCCTGCCGGCACAAAACCAGATCCCCGCTTCGGCCACACGCTCAACTTCGATCCCCTTCGCCGCCGTCTCATCGTCTTTGGCGGCCAGGCAGCCGGCTTCTTCTCCGACGTCTGGGCCTACGACATCGCCTCCAATACCTGGGCCCGCCTTGCCGACAACGGTGCCGGCCCCAGTCGCCGGTACGGCCACTCCGCCATCCTCGACACCGCCCGCAACCGCCTCGTGATCTCGCACGGCTTCACCGACCGCGGCCGCTTCGACGACACCTTCGCCTTCGACCTCGCCGCAAACCGCTGGACCGATATCAGTCCCTCTTCCGGCCGCCCGGTCCGCCGCTGTCTCCATCACGCCGTTTTCGACAAGGCAGGCGACCAGATGTTTCTCTACGGCGGCTGCGCCTCCGGCTTCGGTCCTTGTCCGCTCGGGGATCTCTGGAGTCTCGATTTCCGCACCGGACAGTGGCGGGAAGTTCGCCCCTCCGTCACGCCCCCCGCCCGCCAGCACTACGGCATTGCCTTCGATGACGCCCGCCGCCGCCTCATCCTGCACGGTGGCTCCGGCGCGTCCATCTTCAATGACACCTGGGAGTTCGACCCCGTCCTCCAAACCTGGACCCAGCTAAACCTCCCGTCCCCTCCCGCCCCTCGCCTCCGCCTCCAAGGCCTCTACGCCCCCGCTCCCGCGGATTCTGTCTTCTTCTTCGGCGGCACAAAAGGCAGTTCCAAAACCGCCGACCTCCTGTCCCTCGCCCCCGCGCGCCCCACCATCGTCAACGCCTTTTCCCAGTCACTTGGCCCGGTGGCCCCTGGAACTTTGATCTCCATCTACGGCAACTCCCTCTCCGCCGCTGGCCCGCTCGCCGTCGCCGGCCGCAACGCCGAAGTGCTCTTCGCCAGCCCCTCGCAAATCAACGCGCGGCTCTCTCCCGATACGCCGCTCGGCCGCCATATCCTGCTCGGCGTGCCGATCACCGTCGTCGACCGCGCCCCCGGCATCTTCCCCACCGGCCTCCGCTTCGATGACATCGTCGTCCTCTTTGTCACCGGCGCCAACGAGTCCATCCCCGCTCCCGTCTCCGTCACTGTAGCCGGGGCAGAAGTGGAATTACTCTTCGCCGGTCCCATGCCCGGCGTCCCCGGCGTCATGCAGATCAACGCCCGCATCCCGCAGCTGCCAGAGGCGGAACTCACCCTCCGCATCGGCTCCGCCCAAACCACTACGAAGGTCACTTTTCAATGAAACGCATTCTATTAGCCGCACTCACGCTCCTCCCCCTCGCCGCCCAGAACCAGGAATTGGGCCTGCTCCTCGGCACCCTGCGCGGCTCGGGCACGCCCGTTCTCGATTCCGGAACCGCGCTCCAGGCCAACTACGCCCATCGAATCGCCACCGTCGGCCCCGTCCGCCTCTTCGCCGCCGTCAACTTCCTCGCCAACCCCCAGCGCAAAGTGACGTCCCTCAACCCGATCGTGATCCGCGATCTGGCCAGTCTCTATGTCACGCCGGAATTGAAAGCCAAGCTGGGCATGGGCCGCGTCCAGCCCTATGCCTTCTTTGGCGGCGGCCTCGCCGTCTACGAACACAGCACGCTAACAACCGGCGGCCAACCGAATCCCGGCCCCCGCACGTCCAACACCGGCGCCGTTACCTACGGCGCCGGTGTGGATATCCCAATAATAAAGTGGCTCGGCCTTCGCGGGGAGTTCCGTGACAACTACTCCGGCTCCCCCGTTTTCAACATCCCCACCAGCAAACGGCACAACAATTCCATCAGCGGCGGCTTTGTTCTCCGCTGGGGCAATTAGCCGCGAAACCTCAATAAAACAGATACTTCCGCCACCGCGCGTCCGTATTGCCCAGCATGCGCATGATATGCCTTGACGTATGCAGGCTGAACGGACGCGGCGCCTTGGCCAGCTTCATCCCCGCTTCCTCCGGCGTCCGGCTCCCCTTCCGGTTGTTGCACGGATGACAGCACGCCACCAGGTTTTCCCACGACGATCCGCCACCCCGCGACCGCGGCTGCACATGGTCCAGCGTCAACTCCACCGAGGGCAGGACCCGGTAGCAATACTGGCACGTGTAGCGGTCCCGCAGCAGAATGTTCTTCCGCGAAAGCGCTCGCGACTGCTGCGGAATCCGCCGGTACTCCAATAGGCGAATCACGCTCGGCAAAGCCGTCAGCCGGTTATAGGAATGGACGCAAGTCGGCGCATCTTCCTCGGCCGACGCCAATCCCTTCAAAATCAGGATCAGCGCCCGCCGGGCCGCGCAGACGTTAATTGGCTCGTAGCTGGCGTTCAGGACCAGCACGGGCTGATGTAGTCGGTCGTAACTCCCCATCTCTACCTTGCTCCTCCCGTTGCTCGCATCGCGGTCATCTCCGCCCGCCCCTCGGCAGGCCGTCGATCCACACGTGCCAGCGTCAGTACTGTCACACTCAACGCTCCGCTCCGGCGGAGTAAATTACTGCACAACGTCACCGTCGCCCCAGTGGTCAATACATCGTCCACCAGCAGCACACGTTTTCCTGCCACCGCGTTCTTGTCCGTTAAAACGAAAGCGCCGGTCAAGTTAGACCGGCGCTGTGCTGGGGTGGAACTGGCTTGCGTCTCCGTGTGGCGGCTTTTTCGGATCGCCGCGACCACGGGGACGCCCAGTCTACTCTCCAGGGGCCTCGCCAGCAACTCGCACTGGTTGAACCCTCTCCACAGTCTCCGCCGCCAATGCAGCGGAACCGGTACAATCACATCCACCTGCAAATCCAGTGGCAGCGCCCGGACCATCAAATCGCCCAAGGGCCCGGCCAGCACCTCCACACTCGCGTATTTGAAGTGGTGGATCATCTTCCGCAACGCCCCTTCGTAATAACCAAACGAATAGGCGTAGTCGTAACCCGTCAGCCCGCTCCGGCACCGGCGGCACACCCCGTCCTGGTCCAGCGGCATCTCACTCAAAAACGGCGTCCGGCACCGGAAGCAGAAATAGTCTGCCGACATCGCCTCCGGCTTCGCCACGCAGGTTTCACAATACGGGAGCCGGCCGGCGTGCCGCAGCACGTCGCCACACAGCAAACATTCTCCTGGCACAACCAGGTTAAGGATGGACGCGCCAATGTGCCCGGCTGCGTCGCGGAGGGTGCTCGAAAGCGTTGGGGATTGCCCTATCGGGAAGATCCACCTCCAATGTGAAGAGTGTACACCAACCACCACCCCCTTTTGGTGAAGGGATACAATGGCCGTTTATGCTCACTCGCCGCACGTTCCTACAAGCCGCCGCGCCCGCGCTTGCCTCTGCCGCCGCGAAGCCCCTCAACGTCATCCTCATGTACGCCGACGATCTGGGCTGGGGCGATCTCGGCTGCTACGGCTCCCCCCTCTCCACCCCGCATCTCGATCAGGCCGCCCGTGAAGGCACCCGCTTCACCCACTGCCTGTCGGCCAACCCCGTCTGCTCTCCCTCCCGCGCCGCCCTCCTCACCGGCCGCTACCCTACCCGCGTTGGCGTGCCCATTGTTCTCTTCCCGGCCGATCGCACCGGCCTCAACGCCGGCGAAGAAACCCTCGCCAATCTCCTCAAAACCGCCGGCTACAAAACCCAGTGCGTCGGCAAATGGCACCTCGGCCACACCGCCCCCAACCTCCCCACCTACAAAGGCTTCGATCACTACTTCGGCATTCCCTACTCCACCGACATGTCGCCCCGCTGGCTCATGGACGACGAAAAAGTGGTGGAGGAAACCGCCACGCTCGAAACCCTCACCCCGCGCTACACCGAACGCGCCGTCAAGTTTATCGAGGAAAGCAAGTCTTCCCCGTTCTTCCTCTACTTCCCCCACACCTATCCCCACATCCCCCTC
>CAMATG010000336.1 GCA_945860645.1 Candidatus Sulfopaludibacter sp. SbA3
TCCGGAACCACGGCAACATCCAGCTGAAACCCACGGCCGGCGCGAAGTTATTCCGGTCCTGCCCGTGCACCGCCCGCCCCGGGTTCGCCGTGCCCGGCCCCACCTGCTGGACGTTCGTCAAGGACCCGTTCAAACGCCCGGGCTGATACATGTCCGCGAAGCTCGTCCCGCTGATCCCGAACAGCGCCGCCTGCCCGCCCACCAGCGCCGCGGTCTTCCCGTTGGCGTCATACGGCACGCCATAGTAGTCGTACCGCCCGCCCAGGTTCAGCGTCAAGCGCTTCGAAATCTTCCAGTCGTCTTTGAAGAAAAACCCATACTCCCGGCGTTTCCACGTCCGTTGCTTCACCTCGCCCGGCACCCACTGCGGGTTCGCCCCGCCCGGCGAATTGAACGCCTGCCGCATCGACGACAACGTCCCCGTCAGCTCGTTCAAAATGTTCGTCGCCCCGGTCAGGTTCTGCGCGATCCCCGGCACCGTGTTCAACACCGTCACCGGCAACCCGCCAGTCGCCAGCACCGCCCGCGGCATCACGTCGGTCGAGTTGAACCCGTTCGACGACGAAAACCGCACATCCGCCCCGCCCTTGAACGCGTGCTTCCCGCGAATCCAGGTCATCGTATCGGAGAACTGATACAGCGGCGAGATGCGCCCGACGGGGTTATCGTCGATGTTGATCGGATTCGAAATCGACGTGAAGTCCAGCAAATACGGCGAGCCATTGGCCTTCGGCAGCAGCGACAGCGAATCGCCCACCTCCCAGGCGGTGAAGAACCGCAGCCACGGCCGCAACACGCCCGTGCGAAACTCGTTCAACAGCGTCGGCCGCAACGTGCTGGTGAGATTCAGCGTCCACAACCGGTCGCGATAGGCGGTCTGCCCCCCCGGCGAATCCGGCAGCGGCTGCTCGTTGAACAGGTTCTTATTCTCCTGGTTTTCGTGCACGTAGCTGACCGACAGCCGGTGATACTCATTGAAGTTGTGATCGACTTTGAAGTTGTATTGATCGAGGTTCTGCGCGCTCGGCCGCGACCAGGTGAAGCCGGCCGTGTTCAGCCCGTCGCCGGACCGGAAGTTATTCGGCAGCGGCATCAGCCCGATCATGCGCGCCATCGTTCCCGTCGGGTCCGCCTGGCTGCGCCGCGGATCGTAGCCGAACAGGTTGATGGTCTGCAACTCACCCGTCGCCCGCGACGGCCGCACCGGCTGTCCCAGATCGTTCACCGACGGGAACGCGCCGTTCGCATTGCCATTCGCCGACCCCGGATAGTACCGATACACCCCGCGCCGCGCCGTCTCCGTGTACACCGTGTTCGTCACCGCCGTCTTCTGGCGAATCCGCTGCGAATCGGCCAGAAAATAGAAGAACGTCTTGTTCTTCCGGATCGGTCCGCCAATCCCGCCGCCGTACTGATTCCGGACCAGCACGTTGCGCGGCGAGATCGCCTGCCCCGTCACCGGGTCCGACCCGCGCTGATTGTTGAACCAGGTATTGGCGTTCAGCGCCGTGTTGCGATGAAATTCGAACAAACTCCCACGAAACCGGTTCGTGCCCGATTTGGTGATCATCTGAATCTGCCCGGACCCGCGACCGAGTTCGGCATCCGCCGGCGAGGTGATAACGCGAAACTCTTCGATCTTGTCGACGGTCGTCGTAATCGGCGAGGAGACGCCCTGATTCAACCGCTGGTCCTGCACGTTCAAGCCATCGAGCGTGATATTCAACGACCCGATCCGCGACCCGGCGAAGTTATCGCCCACAAGCCCCGGCTGCGTGTAGATCAGGTCCAGCGCGTTGCGACCGGGCAGGGGCAGGTCCATCACCTGCTGCCCACTTAGAACGCCGCCCACCGAGACCGAATCGGTGAGAACCGCCGCCTCGCCAGCCGCCCGAACCTCAACCGTTTCCACGGTCGCCGCCACCGCCATCGGCAACGCCACGTTCACACGCGCGCCGACCTGTAACTCCAAGCCTTCCACCGAAACCGCCCGGAAGCCGCTGTGCTCCGCGCCGAGTTGATACAAGCCCGGTGGCAGCGCAGCGAACACATAGACGCCCGCGCCGTTGCTCTGGGTGGCCGTTACGACGCCGGTTCGCGTGTTCCTCGCGCGCACATTGGCGCCGGGGATCGCCCCACCCGAGGGGTCGGTCACCGTACCGGTCACCACCGCATCCGTGCCCTGCGCGCACGCCATCGCCGCCAGTGCCAACCAAGCCATTACCCTGAACATACCTTCAGAATAGCGCTACGATGCCTTTAGGATGATTCGCCGCCACTTTCTCGCCACGGCCCTTTTGGCCGCGCAACCCAAGCCCACCTTCACCCCGTTGTTCGACGGCCAAACGCTGAACGGCTGGCACGTTGTCGACGGCCCCGATTCGGCGTTCTTCGTCGACGATGGCGCCATTGTCGTCAGCGAAGCCGCCAACTCGCCCACGTGGCTTCGGACGGAGAAGCAGTATGAAAACTTCGAACTGCGGGGCGAGTTTTTTGTGAAAGGCTGGATCGATTCCGGCATCCTGCTTCACGCCCCGGCCCACGGGAACGCGCAGGATTCGGGCTTCTGCATCAAGCTTTTCCACAAGAAGGACGAGTTGAAACCGGAAGGCATGGGCAGCATCTTCCCGCTGGTCGCGCCGAAGGCGAACAACGTGAAATCGAAAGCCGAATGGAACGAGATTCGCATTCGGTTTGAGTGGCCTCGGCTGCAGGTTTGGACCAACGGGGAGCAGGTGCAGGACGTGAACGTGGAAGCGAATCCGGCCCTGGCGACGCGTCTGCGGCAGGGCTACCTCGGCTTGCAGTCGCTCTCCTATCCGATCCGTTTTCGGAAGCTCGAAATTGCCGAACTGCCCGGGACCGTGAAGTGGCAATCGCTCTACACGAAGGGCTCCGACCTCGCCGCCAACTGGCAGGTGGAAGAGGGCAAAGCCAAATGGACGCCGATTGGCGATATTCTGCGCGCCGACGGGCTGGGGCACCTGGCGACGAAGGAACGGTTCAAGGACTTCGCTTTTGAGTGCTATATCCGCGCTGCGCATCATTCCAACGGCGGCGTGCTGTTCCGCTCCGAAGGCTCCGGCGCCAAAGCGCACTACGAGATTCAGTTGCACGACGTGAGCGGTGCCGTTTACCCTACTGGCTCGCTGTACGGCCTGAAACGCGCCAAGTATCCCAACATTCCGCCGGAGACCTGGTATCTGTTCCAGCTTTTCGTCAAAGGCCCGTCGGTAACGGTTCGCGTGAACGGCGAGACTGTGACCGAGTACAACGCCCTTGACCGGCTTGGGGATGGGCACATTCTGTTGCAGGCGCACCAGGTGGGCCGCTGGATTGAGTACAAAGACGTCCGCGTTCGTCCGCTGTAAAGGAGTCCATCATGCGTATCGACCCTCTCGCCTATCTCGGCGAACAGTTGAATGAGTTCCGCGCCAATGGCACGTATCAGCGGCTCCGGGAGTTACAAGGCCCTTGTGAGCCTGTTAGTAAATACGACGGCAAGGAAGTGATTAACTTAGCCTCGAATAACTATCTGGGGCTGGCGAATCATCCGAAGCTGAAGGAAGCGGCGATTGCGGCCATCGGCAAGTTTGGCGCCGGAACGGGCGCGGTGCGCACGATCAGCGGCACGCTCGACATGCACATGGAGTTGGAGCGGCGCATTGCGGCGTTCAAGCATGTGGAGGCGTGCGTCGTTTTTCAGAGCGGCTTTACGGCGAACGCCGGCACGGTGTCGGCGGTGTTGGGGAAAGAAGATCACATCATCTCCGACGAGTTGAACCACGCCAGCATTATCGATGGATGCCGGTTGTCGCGCGCGAAAATTCACGTCTTCCCGCACGCCGACGTGGCGGTGGCCGAAGAGAAGCTGGCCGCGCTCGTGGGCGTGCCGGGGCGCAAGTTGTTGATCACCGATGGGGTGTTTTCGATGGACGGCGACATCGGGCCGCTGCCGGCGCTTTGCGCGTTGGCCGAGAAGTACGGCGCGATTATGATGGTGGACGATGCGCATTCTTCCGGCGTGCTGGGCCGGAACGGGCGCGGCACGGTGGATCATTTCGGGCTGCATGGGCGGGTGGATATTCAGGTCGGCACGCTGTCAAAGGCCGTTGGCGTGCTGGGCGGTTATGTTTGCGGGACGAAGGATTTTATCGAGTATCTGTATCATCGGGCGCGGCCGTTCCTGTTTTCGACGTCGCATCCGCCGGCGGTGACGGCGGCGTGTCTGGCGGCGTTCGACCTGTTGGAGAGCGAGCCGGAGCGGATTGAGGCGTTGTGGGCGAACACGCGGTATTTCAAGGAAGAACTGGCGAAGCTGGGCTTCGACACCGGGCGGAGCGAGACGCCGATTACGCCGATTTTCGTGGGCGAGGCGGCCGCGGCGCATGCGTTTTCGAAGGCTTTGTTTGAAGAGGGGTTGTTCGCGACTGGCATCGGTTTTCCGACGGTGCCGCAGGGGAAGGCGCGGATCCGGACGATTGTTACCGCCACGCACACGCGCGAGCAGTTGGACCGGGCGCTGGAGATTCTGGCACGGGTGGCGCGGCGGATGGAGTTGTTGTAGGGGCGGGCGGGGCTTTTTTCCTGGGCGGGATTGGCGGGCGGGCACGGGGACACCCTTCGTTTCGGACAGGGGGGATTTGTCGGACTGGGGATCAGAGTGTCCCCGGGCGGGGCTGGCTGGATTGGGCGGGGATTGGGCGGGCGGGCCTGGCGGGGCGGGCGGGCTTGGCGGGCGGGCCTGGCGGGGCGGGGTCGGGATTTGCCTAACGACGTGGTGATTCGACTGTGCCGGTGAGGCCGGTGGGTTTGGCGTTTAGCAGGATATTCAATTGCTCCCCGGTGGTCAGCACGCCGCGGATGCGGTAGTCCGTGCGCCAGCCGAGGAGGCGGCCGAACCAGCTGCGGTTTGGCTCTATTCTCGCTCGCTGGATGGGTACGTTGGCGACCGTTCCGGTTACGGTCGCGTCGGGTGCTACCGCGATGGCGGCGCTCGGGACTGAACAGGGTCCGGCGAGTCCGGCGATGGACACGGCCATCAGCGGCGGGTTGCCGAACATCTCATTCGCGCAGAGCAACACGAAGACTGGGAGGGGGCCGTAAAGGAGCGCTTTTGCCCACAGTGGCGTCGGGCGTTTGGGCGCGTTGGCCGATACCAGGAACAACACGCCGACCGCGGCTGGGAGGGCGAGCGGCCAATCGAAAGGAACCCGGCGGGAGAGGATGGCTAGGAACAGCCAGCCGCCAATCGTCAAGGCACCGCCCCATTTGGCGTTGCGCCAGGCGAGGGCGAGGCCGCCGTAGAGCGCCAGCATGCCGAGGGCGTAAAGCGCTTCGCTCTGGGTGAGACGGAGCGGATTGGGCGGTCCTTCGGCCAGGACGAAGGCCAGGAAAAAGAGCAGCAGCAGCGTGCCGGTGAGGCGGGCGAGGGTGGCGATGTGGGTACTCATGACGGCCCCAGAATAGGGCTTGCGGGGAGCGAAACTTGCTTCGTTTTGGCTTCGCAATTCTTTCACATGTTTGGAATCAATGGGTTAGGAGGCGGGAGGCGATCTGGGTGGCGGCGTGGCGGGCGGTGGCGGTTTGGGCGGCGGCGGGGTCGGAGGCGGGTTGATGGATGGTTTCTGACCAGATGATTTTGCCGGTATGGACGTCGACGAGGCGGACGGTGGTGCGGAGGTCGGCGCCGGCGAGCTGGACGGAACCCTCGACCAACGCGTCGAGGCCGAGGAGGCGGCCCATGAGCCCCATGGACATGCCGGCGCGCTGGTGGCGGCGGACGGTGCTGGGGGCGACGAGTTGGAGGGTGGGGGTTTGGGAGAGGTCGGTGACGAGGAGGTCCGTGAGTACTTCGGTGTAGGCTTCGGCGTCGATACCGGGGCAGGCGCAGGGGAATGGAACGACGGCGAGGGCGGCGGCGCGGTTTGTTGGAACGAACCGGGAGGGGACGTAGAACTGGTAGTAGATTGCGGCGGCAGTGGCTAGGAGGAGGACGGCGAGAAGGGGCCACCTTTTCCTGGGAGCGGATGGCGTGCCGACGGTGACCGGGGCGGCGAAGCGATAGCCGCGGCGGGGGACGGTTTCGATGATGGGCGAGTCGGGGGCTTCGTCGTCGAGGGCTTTGCGGAGGAGGGAGATGTTGCGGGCGAGTCCGATCTCTTCGACGGTGGCGTCGGGCCAGATGCGCTGCATGAGGTCGGCCTTTTCGATGACCTGGCCGTGGCGTTCGAGGAGGACGTGGAGCGTGTCGGCGACTTTGGGGACGAGTGCGACACGATCGGCGCCGCGGAAGAGGAGGCGCTCGGTGGCGTCGAAGCGGAAGTCGCCGAAGTGGTAGGTCATGGCGCGGTGGGCACTTTTAGTCTGCCTTAGGTTGGGATTTTAAGGAAGCAGGTAGCGGCGCCAGGGGCCGTCGTCGTACCAGTGGGGGAGGGTGAGGGGGGCGACTTCGTGGTAGCCACCTCTCGCGATGGGAAGGCGCATTTGGAGGGCCCAGTCTTCGACGAAGAGTTGGAAGAAATCTTCGAGGGCGGGGGCGGTGTTTTCCGGGTAGACGGCGTAGGGGAGAAGGTGGCCGTCGTCGGTGATGGCGACGATCTGGCGGGCGAGGAAGCGGCCGTTTGCGTGGCGGGCGTAGATGGCGCGTTTGTTGACATCGAGCAGGACGGCTACGGCGTTGGCGCTGTTGCACGCGCCGGGGGCGAGGCAGCTGCGGGCGTAGGTGCCGAGGCGGAGGAGTTCGAAGGGGTTGGATTCGGCTTCGAGGGTGACGTCGCCGATGCCTTGGACCGGGAGGGTGATGCGGAGGGGGTGGAGCCAGGTTTCGAGGGGGAAATTGGGGCGGGCGGCGAGCCAGTTTTGGTTGGCGGGGTGGGCGGGGCGGGGGTCTTTCCCGTTGCTGTGGGCGCGGAGGAAGCGGCGGAGGGGGTGG
>CAMATG010000337.1 GCA_945860645.1 Candidatus Sulfopaludibacter sp. SbA3
CATCCGCCGCCGGAAATACCTGCTTATCAAACTCCCGCAGCCGCCGCCCCTCCCGCTCCACATCCGCCCGCACAAAAGACATTTCCATCTCTCCATGTTCTCGCGATACGCTGTTGAGTTCGACATGAACATCACTCGCATCCTCACCAAAGTCGTCCACGCCCGCATGCGCAACTGGATCTTCGTCAAAGTGGAGACCGATCAACCCGGCCTCTACGGCTGGGGCGAAGCCACACTCGAGTGGAAAACCAAGTCCGTCGTCGGCGCCGTCGAGGATCTCTCCGTCCTGTTGATCGGCCAGGATCCACGCCGCATCGAACACCTTTGGCAGATCATGCACCGCCAATACTTCTGGCGCGGCGGCATCATCAACTACACCGCCATGAGCGGAATCGACCAGGCCCTGTGGGACATCAAAGGCAAGGAACTCAACCGTCCCGTCCACGAGATCCTCGGCGGCCCCGTCCGCGACAAACTCCGCTTCTACGATCACTTGGGCGGCGGCAAACTCGAAGACATTTACGGCGTCCTCGAACCGTCCGAATTCGCCGAACGCGTCCACCAGAGCATGGAGGAAGGCTTCACCGCCCTCAAGTCCATGCCCATCCCGGTCAGCGATCCGATCGAATCCCCGGCCGTGCTGAAGCGCGCCGCCAAGTGCGTCGAAGCCATGCGCCTCGCCGGTGGCGACGGGCTCGATATCATGCTCGACCTCCACGCCCGCACCACCCCCGCCGCCGCCATCCAGTTCGGCCGTCTCCTGGTCGACTACAACCTCTACTGGTACGAAGAGCCCTGCTGGCCGGAATCCATCGACGGCCTTGCCGAGGTCGCCCGCGCCCTGCCCTACCCCATCGCCACCGGTGAACGCCTGGTCGGCCGCTGGGAGTTCCGCGAGCTCTTCGAAAAGCGCGCCTGCGCCATCGCCCAGCCCGATTGCTCCCACTGCGGCGGCATCAGCGAAGTCCGCAAGATCGCCGCCATGGCCGAGGTTTATTCCATCGCCATCGCCTGCCACAATCCGCAAGGACCCATCTCCACTGCCGCCTGCACCCACGTCGCCTTCGCCACGCCCAACTACCTCATCCAGGAAGTCGTTCGCAAAGACGTACCGTGGCGCAAGGACGTCGTCAACGGCCAGATCCCCATCGAAGACGGCCACGCCCTGCCGCCCACCGCGCCCGGCCTCGGCATTGATATCAACGAAGCCGAAGCCGACAAGCATCCCTGGCAGCCCGAAGTCACCATGGACGTCTTCCGCCGCGACGGCTCCGTGGCGGACTGGTAACCTGTAAGCTAGCCGATGCGGACACTTTCCAAGAAGACGCAATACACGCTCCGCGCTCTATACTCGCTTTCCCGCTCCTACGGCCAGGGCCCCACCCTCAGCGCCAAAATAGCCAAGGAAGAGGTTATTCCCCAGGACTTCCTGGAGAACATCCTGCTCTATCTAAAGCGCGAAGGGCTCGTCAGCAGCAAGAAAGGAAAGGGGGGCGGCTACGCCCTCCTTTCCCCTCCGGAAGAAATCACCCTCGGTCGCGTTATCCGCCTGATGGAAGGCCCGCTCGCCCCGCTCCCCTGCGCCAGCGAAACGGCCTACCGCAAGTGCGACGAATGCGTCGACGACCGGTTCTGCGGCACCCGCATAGTCATGCGCGAAGTCCGCGACGCCATGGCGACCATCCTCGATAACACGACTCTAGCCCAGGTCTGCCATCGCATGGACGACGCCCGCGCCGCCGCCCACGACACCGACGGCCTCATGTTCTACATCTAGGACAATTCCTTGGTGACTGTCACCAAGGAATTGTCCGATGGTTTTCATCCCCGCAACGCCACGGCCGCGCCCCGCAGCTCTTCCTTCTGCGCCTCGCTGATCTCGCTCACAAAAGGCGGAATCGGCCCGCCCTCAGCAATCCCCGCCAGCGACATCGACGCATGCAACACGCGCGCCGGCCCCCACGCATCCCGGAAATCTTCATGCGGAATGAACTCCGCCCGCACCGCCTCGGCCTTCGCCACATCCCCCGCTTCCAAAGCGTCAAAAAGCGCCTGCGTCTTCCCCGGCGCCACACAAACAGACCCCGACGTAAACCCAGCCAATCCGAACTGCCGCCAATGCACAATCGCCGGCCGCTCCCCAATCCCGCTAATCACAAACTGCTTATCCACCCGTTCCAACAACGCCGTCAAATACGCATCCACCGACGGATCCTTCCGCACCACGGCATACTTGATCCCCACGCAAACCCCGTCACTAACCAACCGTGCCACCGCGTCCAACCCAGCCATCAAGTCCGTCCCAAAATTCGGCTCGTCCTTCAAATAACAAATCAACGGCGTCTCGGCCGCGTCCGCAAACCGCCGCAGCCCCGCCTCAATCCCCTTGGCATCCCGCGGATCCGCGCACGGTAACGCCATCACCGTCGGGAAACGGAACTTCTTCAACAACGGCGCCTGGTCCATCAACCGTCCAAACGACGGCCCCGCCGCCGGAATGCACCACAACGAATCGTCCAACCCCGTCAGCCACTCCAGCATCTGCGCATACTCGGCCAGAGTGATGTGGTACAAAAACGCGTTCCCGCCATACATCAGCCGCGTCACGCCCCCCGCGCGAATATGGGAAACAATCCGCTCACTCTCGCGGAAATCCAATGCGCCGGAAGCATCGCGGCACAACGGAGGAACGGCGATCACGCCATGTCGATCGGCAAATTGCACGGGTGTAGTTTTCATAGCAAACACATATCCTCTCAAAAATCGTGGTAGTTATGAAATGTTCCAATGCCGAATCTCACCCGCCGTCTCTTCCTAGCCGCCCCCGCGCTCCTGGCCAAGACCAATAAACCCACCGACATCCGCATCGAAGATGTCCAGGTCGCCTTCGAGGACTTCCGCTACCGCTTCCCCTACAAATTCGGCGGCGTCGCCGTCGACCGCGCCACCCTCGTCAACGTCACCGCTACCGTCCGCACCCGCAGCGGCAAAGTCGCCAAAGGCTTCGGCTCCATGCCTCTGGGCAACGTCTGGTCCTTCCCCTCGAAGACCCTCCCCTATGACACCACCTTCGGCGCCATGCGCCAACTCGCCTCCCGCCTCGGCCCCATCACCGCCGCCCACAAGGAATACGGCCACCCCATCGAGATCAACACCGCCCTCGAACCCCAATATCTAAAGGCCGCCCACGAAGTCGACCCCGTCATCCCCAAACTCTGCACCATCGTCACCGCCAGCGCCTTCGACGCCGCCATCCACGACGCCTTCGGCAAAGTCCACAACCGCAACTGCTACGACACTTACGGCCCCGATCTCCTCGGCCCCACCCTCGACGCCTTCCTCGGCAAAGACTTCGCCAACGAACGCCTCGACAAATACATCCTCAAAAAGCCCCGCCAAACCGTCAATCTCTACCACTCCGTCGGCGGCGCCGACCCCCTCACCACCGCCGACATCGTCAAACCCGTCGGCGACGGCCTCCCCGAAACCCTCCCTGAGTGGATCAAGTTCAACGGCCTCCACCACATCAAAATCAAGCTCCAGGGCGACGAACTCAAGTGGGACATCGAACGCGTCGTCTCCATAGACCGAATCGCCAATGAAGCCCGTCCCGACATCGACTGGCGCTACTGCGTCGACTTCAACGAACGCTGCCCCAACATCGATTACCTCCTCGAATTCCTCCGCCAGGTAAAGGCCAAAACCCCCAAAGGCTTCGAACGCATCGAGTACATCGAACAACCCACCGCCCGCGACCTCAAGGCCGACCGCCGCAACGTCATGCACGAAGCCGCCAAGCTCCGCCCTGTCGTCATCGATGAATCACTCACCGACCTTGAAACCCTCCTCCTCGCCCGCGAAATCGGCTATACCGGCGTAGCCCTCAAGGCCTGCAAAGGCCAAAGCCAGGCCATGCTCATGGCCGCCGCCGGCCAGAAGTACAAGATGTTCCTCTGCGTCCAGGACCTCACCTGCCCCGGTGCCTCTCTCATCCATTCGGCCGGCATCGCCTCTCACGTTCCCGGCGTCTCTGGCATTGAGGCGAACTCCCGCCAGTACCTCCCGGCCGCTAACGCCTCATGGGCCAAGACGCATCCCGGTATATTCCAGATCAAGACCGGTACCCTCCGTACAGCGGAGCTCACCGCCCCCGGCCTCAGCGCCACAAAACTGTAACCTACTGCACCATCACCGGCGTCGCCCGCTCCGCCAACTGGTCATACAGCGGCAACAGCGACATCGCCATCTCATACTGCCGAACCAGTGTCTCCACAACGTCCTCCGGGAACTGCTTTTCCAGCAAGTACTCCGACAACCGGTCCTCGCCCATCCGCGCCCCGCGCAGGTGCGAAATACTCAGGAACTGGCACCACAGCGCCATATCGCTCGGGTGCGCCGTACCGCCGTCATCCTTGTTGACGCAAATGGAAAAACGGTACAGCGATGCCACCACGTCCGGTGGTAAACCTTCTTCGGGCCGCACGGTCCGGCTCGGCACGAAATGCCCCAAGAGCTGCATCTCATCGCACACCCGCTTCATCCCGGCTTTCCAGAAATCCACGGTGATCCGCTCATGCTCTGTGTATCCAATGCCGTGTCCATCGGTGAACAAATTGATCAACTTCAACTGTTCCTTGGAATAAATGAACACGATCTCCGCGGGCTTACCCGTCACCCGCACATAGTAAACGTAGCGAACGCCAAGTGCATCCGCAAAGTCGAGCCCGTTGGCCTCGACCTCGAAATCCCGCCGCCATCGACGGGCGGCGTATTCGGAAACTCTGGCTAGAAACAGATCCAGAAAATCTTCCGGTATCTGCACCGAAATCTGACTGTGTTGACGCATCGTGCGCAGCCTTCCCGGACCAGCGCGTCTTCGCCCCGGCCATGGTTAATAAGATACTCCGTTCCGCGCCGTCTTCGCCATAACACCGCGCTCCCCTACAACCCCGCCGCCATCTCCAACTGCGCCTCCAACCCCGTCAATTCCAACCGCTTTTCCAACCACCGGTCGCGCAACCCCAGTTGCCGTGCCTCGGCCACCAGCACCTCGGCGCGGTCCGCCTTCCCCGCCGCCAGCGCCGCCCGCGTATGCGCCAGCGCCCGTGCCGCCGGCCCGTTCGCCACCGCATCCAGTTTCTCTAACTCCGCCATCCCATCGCCCCACAACGCCGCCGCCTCCTCCACCTCCTGGCGCACCCGCAACCGCAACGCCCGTTCCTCTAACCGGCACCGCGCCGCCGCCGCCCCGGCAACTCCCACTTCCGCCTTCGCCGCCGAACGAAACAGCGGCAACTCCACGCCCACCTGGAACCCCCACGTCCCCGGCCGCCCCGTCTCCGACCCCAACCGCCGGGTCACCTGCGACATGCTGATCCATGGCAGCAACTCGTTCTTCGCCACCGCCCGCGACGCCTCCGCCTGCCCGCATGTCGCCGCCGCCTTGGCCACATCGGCCCGGCCCTGCAGCGCCCGTTCCACCAAAAACGGTACATCCAAATCCCTTCGCGCCCCCGTCTCGGCAACGAGTGAAAACGTGGTCATCCCGCTCGGCCCCAGCAGCCGCGCCAACCGCCTCCGCTCCCCCTTCGCTCCACTCTGCGCCTTCGCCAATCCAGCCTCGGCGTCGTAGACGGCCAGCTCCGCCAAATCCGTCTCCACAGCCGCCTTCAATCCATTGGCCACCTGCCGCCGCGTCACCTCCAATGCCGCCCGCCGCAACGCCAACAGCTTCTCCCCTAACGTCACCCGCTCCTCGGCCACCGCCGCCCGCCGGTATGCCTGCCGCACCGCCACAGCCACCCGCGCCTCCGCCGCCCGAATTTCGGCGTCCACCACCTCCCGCTTCGCCGTCGCCACGCGGGACTTCAAGGCAATCTCTCGCGGCCGCGGCGGCACCCAACGGATTGCCACGCTGTTCCGCTGCTCGGCCGCCTCCGGGTCCAAGGCCACGTTGTTCGCGATCAACCGAAACTCCGGCACCGGCAACGCCCGCGCCCCTTGCATCTGAAACGCCGACACCGCCCGCGCCGCCCGCACCGCCGCCACTTCCGGACTCGTCACCAGCGCTCGCGCCACCGCCTCTTCCATCGTCAGCACCTGCCCCATCGCCGGCCACGCAAGCACCAACACCAACCACCTCACCGCCCGCCTCCCGTCAAAAACTTCACATCCACCGCTTCCCCAGCGTCCAGTGCCCCGCCCGCCGGCAACTCCAAATACACCTCCCGGCCCCACTGCGGCATCGTCGGCATCAGCCAGAACCGAGGCGGAATCTGCACCACCGCATCGGCCACCCGCCGCACCGTTGTCGGCAGCTCTTCCCGGCCCGGCGTCCGTCTCCGGGCCAGCGCCCGCGCCCCGGCCATCAACTGCGCCCGTTCATTCACATAGGCCACCAACATCCGCGGCCCCGTCCCGTGCAACACCACAAAAGGCATCCCCGCCGTCGCCACGTCCCCGCTTCGCGCCAACACGGACACAATCTCCCCATCCTCCGGCGCCACAATCCGCGCCGCCGCCAGTCGCGCCCGCAACACCCGCAGCGCCTCGGCCTGCTCGGCCACCCGCTCCCGTAAAGGTTGCAACCGCGCATCGCGCGCCACCGGTGCCGAAGAAGTCTTATGCTCCGCCCCCCACTCTTTCAATCGCGCCTCCGCCGCCCGCTGCCGCGCCGCAATCGCCTCCAGACGCCCCGGCCACGCCGCCACCGTCTCCGCCAAGCTCCGCGCCCGCACCTCCAACTCCTCCACCCGGTCGGCCCGCATCAAGCCTTCCCGCACCAGCCGCCTCTGCCGCCCAATCTCCTCCCGCACCGCCGCCAGCTCCGACGCCTGCTGCCCCTGCGCCGCCCGCGCCGCCTCCCACTGCCCCACCGCGCTCTCCACGTCTGCCTGAAAGCTCC
>CAMATG010000338.1 GCA_945860645.1 Candidatus Sulfopaludibacter sp. SbA3
CCTGGTACGACAACGAATGGGGCTACTCCAGCCGCGTCATCGACCTCTGCCTGTTCCTCGCCGAAAAGGGCCTGTAGTCGAAGCCTGTTTTTTGCAAAAGGGCCGCCCTTCCCGGAGCGGCCCTTTTGCTTGTTATTTCATCGAATGGCGCGCGTCTTCCAACACGCGCTTGGCGCGGCTGGGATTGAACACGCCGCAGGAACAGAAACGGGCCATGTACGTCACGGCCTGTTCCGGCGTGCGCCGGCCTTCCTTCACCCAATCGATCATTTTCTTCGCCAGCGAATGGCTCACCATGCCGTGCCCGCACATCGTCGACAGCAGCATCGTCTGCGTATTCGGCAGCTTCTCCGTTTTGCCTTCAAAGCCCAACGAATAGCCCACCGAATGCCGCGGAATGCCGACCTCGTGGCAACAAGCTTCGGCGTTCTCAACCGACGTCGAAATGTTGATGCTCATCCCGAGATCGGCCTCTTTCACCTTCTTCAGGAAGTCCACCGCCGCGGCGCGATTGTCGAAAACAGCGGCCACCGTCGTCGGCGCGTCCAGCCCACGCACGACCTCTTCCAGGTCCGGCGTCATGTCGCGCGTCCAGTGGTTGAACGGGCTCATCTCGTTCGATGGCCGCAGGCAGCCGCCGTGCCGCGCGTCGCCCAGATTCACGGGCTTGAACGGGATCGCCATGGACAGGAACTGCCGCAGTTTGGGCAGTGCGTCCTTATCGTTCTTGCCGCGTGAGCAGATGGCGAAAACAACGTAGTCGTCCCGGAAGGACGAGGCGGGTCCGAAACGGTGCAGTGTATTGGTCACTTGGCGGCTCCTGCGGGTTCTTTCTGCGCGGCTTCGAGCGCGTCGGGATTGGTGATGCGGCCCAGACCGACGTTGGTCTTGGCGCGGTGGAGTTCGTAGCCGAGCTTTTCCAGAATCGGGGCCACGACTTTCTCGTCGCCGTTGGCATCGCACCGGACGCCAACGCCGAGCACCACCACCGTGTCGATCTCCTTCTCCACTTCCTTCACCAGCCGGATGATCTCCTCCGTTTTGTCGACGGTCGTCTTGATCTCGAGAATGGCCGACATCACCTTCTCGTTCAAGATATCCTCGCGCAGCCGACCGGTCTTTTGATCGGTCATCAACGTCGTCACCGGATTCTTCTTCTCAAAATCCACCCCCGCCGCGGCGAGCTTCATCGACATCTTTTCAATCTCGTGGAATCGCGCGCCAACGCCGGGCCGGCCGAACTCGATCGTAAAGCCCACCTCGCCTTCCTTCACGCGCCCGCTGATGTCGTTGGTCTTCACCTCTTCGGTGCCGCGGCCTTCAATGCCAGTGGACTCATGCGGCACGCGCGGGTCGGAAAACGCGCGGCGCACCACGCGCGGCCATACCAGTTCGTCGGGCTCGAACGCCGACGTGGGGCAGACGTCCGGTTCGGGTTCAAAGCGCAGACGCATCATCTGAAATACCTTGCGCATCGTGCGGACGATCGTAGGGTTCAGGCTCTCTTTGCTCAGGCCGTTATAACAGGCGTAGCATTCCACGCACTCCTCGCGATCGATGGTGGCGCGTTTGATCACGGGGTCGACGTAGATGGCGCCCATGGGGCAGACGTAGGTGCAGTTGCCGCACGCTACGCATTTGTCGGGATTAATTTTCATGCGATGTTGCTCCGGGTTCGGACCTGAACAGATGACGGGAAGCGTCGATACCAAGATATAAAACTCCGCCCGCTACGCAAAATACCGCCGCTGTGTAGAAGGGGACGTTCCAGCCAAATGATTTCACTAAATACCCCAGCGCCACGGTGGAGATGGCGCCGCCAATGTTGCCGAACGTGTTCATCACCGCCGAAACGGATCCGGCGAAATCCCCGCCAATATCCAGCGGAATCGCCCAGGAAACGCCCACCGTCAGTTCCAGCCCGAACACCGCCAGGCAGGTATAAACGACGCACATCTCCGCGTTTGCCGTCATCGTAGCCGGCACAATGCCCAGCGCGGCGATGGCGAAGCCCGCCGCGCCCACGCCCTGCCGCGCCAGCTTCAAATTGCCCGAACGCTCCGCCCACCAATCGGTCAGCCAGCCGCCCAGCAGGTCTCCCACCACCCCTGCCAGCAACGGCAGCGACGCATAGAGGCCCATCTTCTTAAGGTCGTAGCCACGGAATTCTTTCAGGTACGTCGGCAGCCAGTCCAGGTAAATCGCCAGCGTCCAGCCATAGCAGAAGTACATGAAGCCCAGCGTCCAGATGCCGCGGTTGGCCAGGATCCGCGCCCACGGAACCGCCGTCGCGCGCCCCGGCCGCGGCCCGCCCAGCGATGTCTCAATCAACTCGCGCTCAGCCGCGTTCACCTGCCGGTGCTCCGCCGGCGTGTCGCGATACCAGAAGAACCAGAGTAGCGCCCAGCCAATGCCCATGCAGCCAAATACCAGGAACGGCATCCGCCAGCCGTAGCCCAAGATCATCCACGCCACGATCGGCGGCGTGAAGGCCGCGCCCAACCGCGATCCGGCGTGCGTCACCCCCTGCGCCCAGCCGCGTTCCGCCGGCAGCATCCATCGGGAAAGACTACGCGTGGCAATGGGAAACGCGCCCGCCTCACCTACGCCAAACAGGAACCGGCAGATACCCATGCTGACTGCGCCCGCCATCAACGCCGTCAACGATGTGAACGCGCTCCACCACAACACGATCACAGTCAACGCGCGGCGCGGACCGAAGCGGTCGCCCAGCCATCCGCCAGGTATCTGAAAAAACGAGTAGCCCCAGCGGAACGCCCCCAGAATCAGGCCCATCGTTTCCAGGCTGAAGCCGAACTCCTCCCGGATCTTCGGCGCGGCCGACGAGATCACCACACGATCCATGTAGGTGATCATGTAGGCGGCCACGGTTAGCCACAGTACCAGGTGCCGGACGCGGGTCGGACGCTGTTGCATCCCGTTGAGTCTATTACTATCGAGGCCGCTCGTGCAGATAGGGGCAGTTCACCAGCCGGCTGTTCCCCGTCCCATCGTTCACCGCGAACTGCCGCGACACGAATCCCGTGTTGCGGAATTGGCCGCTCCACAACGACCCGCCCGCGTACACCCCGTCCTTCCGCAGCGCGTAGAAATTGATATCGAACTTGTCCAGCCGCTTCAGGTCGTTGTCGTAGTTGCGCGAAATGCGCTTCAACGCATCCATCACCGCGTCCTGCGGCGTCATGCCGTGCCGCATGTTTTCGACGATCGTGTGGGCCCCGGCCACGCGGATATTCTCCTCCCCGCGCCCCGTGGAACCGGCCGCGCCCACCTCCTGATCCACAAACAGCCCCGCGCCAATAATCGGCGAATCGCCCACGCGCCCAGGAATCTTCCACGCCATCCCGCTGGTCGTCGTGCACCCGCTCATCTCGCCCTTTTCATTCAGCGCCAGGCAATTGATCGTGCCCGTCGGCGGATGCAGGGCCATCTCATGCGCCCACGCCAACGTCTTTTCATCGGCCTCTGGAAACAGCCGCAGCAGCGCCTTTGGCGACTTGCCGGGCGGCGCGTCCACCCCGTCGCTCCAATTGCTGTGGCCGTTCGGATCCTTCAACGTCCGCTTCCAAACCAGGAACGCCAGCCGGGATTTCTCCGTCAGCAGGTTCTCCTCCGCGTACCCCATCGTCTTGGCGAAGCGCAGCGCGCCCTCGCCCACCAGCATGATGTGATCGGTCTCTTCCATCACCAGCTTGGCAATCTTCGAAGGCGTTTTAATCCCGCGAATCGCCGCCACGGACCCCGCCCGTCGCGTCGGCCCATGCATCACGGAGGCGTCCAGTTCCACCACTCCCTCTTCATTCGGCAGCCCGCCGTAGCCCACGGAATTATCGTGCGGATCTAGCTCATTCACATTCACGCCGGCAATCACCGCATCGAGCGTATCCTTCC
Source organism: Candidatus Sulfopaludibacter sp. SbA3 (assembly GCA_945860645.1). GTDB lineage: Bacteria > Acidobacteriota > Terriglobia > Bryobacterales > Bryobacteraceae. Next base: position 3,913 of record CAMATG010000338.1, read on the forward strand.
CCGCCCGCAGCCAGCTCATCGCGATGTTGCAGCACTCCACGCCGTTTGCGCTGGCGATCACGATGTTCTTCGGCTTGCCCGCCGTCTGTGCCTGCGCCGCCGCTGGCAGTGCCGCCGCACCCTTCATCCACGTCCGCCGGCTAAACATATGGGAGCTCTCCTGAAGCGATAAACTGAACAGCATGACGACGGGAGTTCGCTTGTTCGCGGCGTTTCTGCTGATTGCCACATTGTTGTATCCCCAAGGCAAAAAAAGCAAGAAACCAAAGGGTCCGGAAGCGTTATTGGAAAAGATTGAAGTGCGCCGCGAAGGCGATGTGGTGCTGCTCGATGGCGTCATCAAAAACACCGGTGCCAAGCCCATCCACGGCATGACGTTGCACTTCCACTTCTACGCGCCGAATAGCGAGTCGCTCACCGTGATGAGCGGGCCTGTGGAATCCGCCTTCGTCGACCCGCAGGACACCGCCGAGTTTCACCTGCAGGTGAAGTACCCGACCCGAGCCGTCGAGCTGAAAGTCGAAGCCCAGGACAAGGACCACCGCGAGATCGTCGTCGAGAAAAACGGCCCGTTTCCGATTGATTAGCGCCGCACCGCGAACAGGTGCCGCGCGCCGCGAATGAACAGTGTCCCATCGGAAATCGCCGGCGTCGCCATCACGGTCTCGCCCATCGGGTTCACAGCCAATTGCTCGTACTTCGCGCCCGGCTTGAAGACGTAAACTTCCCCGTCTTCATTCGCCGCATAGACAACGCCATCGGCCGCCACCATCGACGCACTGGCCGGCGTTCCCAAGCCCAGCCGCTGCTGATAGAGTGTCGCTCCGGTCAACGCGTTGTACGAAGCCATAATCCCGCCCCGCGTCGAATACGTGAATAACTGATCGCCAACAATGACGGGCGTCGATAGATACGGCGCCTCCTCTCGCATCCACGCGATCGCCTCCTTGGACCCCGTGATGTCGCCCACCGCGCCTGGCCGGATCGCATACGACCGCCGAATATTGCGCGAATACCCGCTGAAAACATAGATCAGCCCATTCGCCACAAACGGCGTCGGCACCGAGATCATCGACGTGCCTTTCACGCGCCACAGCTCTTTCCCCGTCTCGGCGTCATACCCCGCCACGAACTCCACGCCATTCGCCACCAGCTCCGTGCGCTTCGCCCCCTCCACAATCGTCGGCGTCGCCCACGAGGGTTTCGAATCCCGCGCCGTGCGCCACAATTCCCTGCCCGTCGCCGCGTCAAACGCCACCATAAACGAACCCTGGTGCATATCCACCTGCAGGTACACTTTCCCCTGCCACAACACCGGCGACGAAGCCGATCCCCACTGATAATCCGGCAAGTCAAACGCGCCCTGGTCTATCGACCCCAGGTCCTTTTTCCAAATCAACTTCCCCTTCAAATCAAAGCAAAACAGCCCTTCCGAGCCGAAAAACGCCACCAGAACCTTCCCATCCGTCACCGGTGTCGGCGAAGCGTACGAGTTATGCGGATGCCGCAACACGCGCGGCTTGCTCTTCCCCGCAACGACATTCCAAGCCACCTTCCCACTCTTCTTATCCAACGCCAGAACCCGGAACTCCTGCACCGCCTCGTCCTGCCGCCGGTCCAGTTCGCCCTTCAGCGTCGCCTCGAACACCATGTTCGGATTACTACTCACCGCGGTGGTCAAAAACACGTGTGAGCCCCAGACGATCGGGCTCGACAGCCCCAGCCCCGGAATCTCCGTCTTCCACGCAATATTCTTCCCCGAAGCCACATCCCAACTCACCGGCAGGTTCTGTTTCTCCGCCACGCCCCGCGCGCCCGGCCCCCGGAACGTGGGCCAGTTCTGCGCCGAAACCACCATCGCGAAAAGCAGCAAAAATCTCATAGCGGTATGTTCCCGTGCTTCTTCTTCGGCATCGTGTCCACCTTGTTTTCCAGCATGCGCAACGCCCGGATCACGCGCCGCCGCGTCGTCCGCGGTTCAATCACGTCGTCCACAAACCCACGCTCCGCCGCCACAAACGGATTGGCGAACCGCTCTTTATACTCGGCGATCTTCGCCGCCCGCGCCGCCTCATCGGCAATCTCGCGGCGGTACAAAATGTTCACAGCGCCCTCCGCGCCCATCACCGCAATCTCCGCCGTCGGCCACGCGAAGTTCACATCGGTCCGCAGGTGCTTCGACCCCATCACGCAGTACGCCCCGCCATACGCCTTCCGCGTAATCACGGTCACCTTCGGCACCGTCGCCTCCGCATACGCATACAGCAGTTTCGCGCCGTGCTTGATAATCCCACCCCACTCCTGCTCGGTCCCCGGCAGGAATCCAGGCACGTCCTCAAAGGTCAAGATCGGGATCCCAAACGCGTCGCAGAATCGAACAAATCGCGCACCCTTCAATGACGAGTTAATGTCCAAACACCCCGCCAGAACCGCCGGATTATTGCCCACAATGCCAACCGAGCGCCCCTCCATCCGCGCAAACCCCACCACAATATTCTGCGCGTAGTGCTCATGCACTTCCAGGAACTCGCCGTCATCCACCACACGCCGGATCACGTCCTTCATGTCATAAGGCATGTTGGATTCCGCCGGCACCAGCGCATCGAGCGCCCCATCCTCCCGGTCCCACGGATCCGCGCAAGCCACCGGCGGCACCGGATCCACATTGTTCTGCGGCAAGTACCGCAACAGCTCCCTAATGCGCGCGCAACAATCGGCATCGTCGTGCGCCAGGAAATGCGCCACGCCGCTCGTCGCGTTGTGCGCCATCGCCCCGCCCAGGTCTTCCTTCGTCACATCTTCGTGGGTCACGGTCTTGATCACGTCCGGCCCGGTCACGAACATGTAACTGGTCTTGTCCACCATGAACACGAAATCGGTAATGGCCGGCGAATAAACCGCCCCCCCGGCGCACGGCCCCATCACCGCCGAAATCTGCGGCACCACACCGGACGCCAGCGTGTTGCGCAGGAAGATATCCGTGTA
>CAMATG010000339.1 GCA_945860645.1 Candidatus Sulfopaludibacter sp. SbA3
CCGATCACAGGCCCACGCAAAATGCCGCAGAATCACCGGGCACTCCGCGCTCCCCGCCAGCGCCCGCTTCAACCCCTCGCGCCACTCGTCCAACTCACCCCGCGCCGCGGCCACGTCGGGATTCTCATCCACAATGTCGTCCGTCGTCCGGCAGAACCAATAAACCGCATATGCCGGCGCAGCCAACTCCGGCGGAAAGAACCGCGTCGCGAAATAGAAACTCTTCGACCCGCGCGCCGTCGCCTCCGCCGCCTGGCGGTTCCACTCGGCGTCTATAGGGGCAGCCGGTCGCATATCAGCTTTTCAACGATCTTAGCCGATGACAGCACGCCCGGCACTCCCGCACCAGGATGCGTCCCGGCGCCGCAGAAAAACAGCCCCTTCACGTCCTCGCTCTCGTTGTGCGGCCGGAACCACGCCGACTGCGTAAAGATGGGCTCAAACGAAAAACCAGAGCCGCGATACGTGTTCAGTGTCGTCTCAAAATCAAGCGGCGTGAACAGCCGCTCGGTCACCAATCGCGACTGCAGCCCCGGCAGATAATGCTTCTCGATGTAGGCCATCACCCGGTCGCGGAACGGCTTCGCCTCGGTGGTCCAATCGATCCCGCTCAACTGATTCGGTACCGGAACCAGCGCGTAAAAACAGTCATGCCCCTCGGGCGCCATTGAAGGATCGGTGGCCGTCGGCCGGTGCAGATAGATCGAAAAATCCTCGCCCAAAATCTTCTTCTGGAAGATATCAGTCAGCAACGCCTCGTACCGTTCGCCCAGCAGAATCGTGTGGTGCTTGATGTCGGAATACGAACCCTTCGTACCGAAATAGATCACAAATAGCCCCATGCTGTAGCGCATGCTGTCGAGCTTCGAGTCGGTCCAACGGCGCCGATCCGCGGCCGGCACCATCTTGCGATAGGTGTTTGCCACATCGGCGTTCGACACCACGGCGTCCGCGGCAATCGTCTCACCGGCTTCCGTCACCACACCCACCGCGCGCCCGCCCTCGGTCACGATCCGCTTCACCGGCGTGTTCAGCCGCACCTTCCCGCCCAACTCACGGAACAATCGGCCCAACCCATCCACTACCGCGCCCGTGCCGCCCATCGCATAGTGCACGCCCCACTGGCGCTCCAAATGGTGAATCAACGCGTAAATCGAAGTCGTCTGAAACGGATTTCCGCCCACCAACAACGGATGAAAACTGAACACCCGCTGCAACATCGGGTCCTTCACATAGCTTTTCACGAATTGAAAAACGGTCTTGTGCGATTGCAACCGAATCAGGTCGGGCGCAATCTTCACCATGTCCACGAACTTCAGAAACGGCACATCGCTCAATTCCACGAAGCCCTTCTGAAAAATGTCCTTCGCCGCCAGGATCATGGCCTTGTAGCCTTCCACGTCTCCGGGCGAAAATGCCGCAACCTTCCGCTCCGTTTCCCGCTCGTCGCCGTTGTATTCGAAGTGGCGTCCATCGGGAAACTCGATCCGGTAGAACGGATCCACCGGCACAATCTTCACGTAGTCCGACGTCTTCTTCCCCGCTCCGGAGAACAACTCATCCAACATAAACGGCGCCGTAATCACCGTCGGGCCCGCGTCAAACGTGAACCCATCCTGCCGGTACACATACGCGCGCCCACCCAGCATGTCCCGCGCCTCCAGCAACTCCACATCGTATCCCCGCGACGCCAATCGCACAGCGGTGCCAAGCCCGCCAAATCCACTGCCGATCACGGCAACCTTACGCGAGCGATTTGCCATAGAGGTTATCCAACATCTCCTTCAACCCTGCGCCGCGCGAACCGAACACGTCCAGAATCCCGCGCGTGCGCTCCATCTGTACTTCAAACGGCGCGCGCAGTCGCAATTCGCCGTCCGCCAAATCATCCATCAACTGATACGCCACACCGAACTCATGCCCAAACCGCAGCGCCGCCTGCCGCTCCACGGGATCCACGTTCGCGCCGATCACCCCAGCCCTCGCCGCCAACGCAAACAATGGTGCCGTCTTCTTCTCCGCCAGCTGCCGCGACGAGCCCCCGCCGGCCAGATCCATCGCCTGTCCGCCCACCAGATTGTTGCAGTCCAGAACCTGCAGCACCTTCAGTTGAAATGCCACCATCTGCTCCAACACGAACGGATCGCTGACGCCTTCCACTGTCTGCCGTGCCGCCAAAGCCACCAGGCTGAATGCCGCCAGAACCGCGGTCGATTCGCCAAACTCCCGATGCACCGTCGGCTGCCCGCGCCGGAACGCTTCGTCGTCCATACAGGGCAAATCATCCACAATCAACGACGCGCAGTGCAGCAACTCCACCGCCACCGCCCCGCGCATCACCAAAGCACGATCAGCCCCAATTACTTTGCCCACACGCAGCGCCAACAGTGGCCGCAGCCGTTGTCCGCCGCCCAGAACGGAATACTCCATCGCGCCGGCCACACCAGACGCACCAGTACAATGACCGCCCCGAAGCACTTCACGGAGCGCATCTTCGACCATCAACTTCTCAGCTTCCAGATCCAAGAGTACGGCGGAGATCACCATAATGAAGGCTCAGATGATCCCATGAAAGTAAACGGTGCTAAAAATTGTTTACTGCTGCACCGCTATCGTCACCGCCGGGCTGTCCAGCCCGCCGACGTTCAGTACGATCGGTACCTGCTCTCCCAACGGCGCATCTTGCGGAATCACCGCGTTCACCTGGTACAAACCCGCCGAACCCGGCGTCAGTCCGGCGAACTGCACCACCGCCTCCGCTCCGCCGATGATCACCCGCACCGGGCTCACCACGCGGGACAACGGCGATAAAGGCGCCGCCACGCCCGCCGCCACCAATGGATTCGTCGGCCCCAGCCCGCTGCAGTAAATCACGATCGTGTCGCCGCGCCTGGCAGGAGCGCCCGCCTCGGCGTAGGTCTGCGCCCCTCCGGCGCGCACCGCTAGCACCACGCCCTGTCCCACGCCATTGTTGTTCTTGGAGAATATGCCCGGCTGTGCGTTGCCCACCACAATCCGCTCCGGCGTGCCCAGTGCCTGCTGCTTCCGCACCACAATCTGCTGTTCTGAATTCAGCGCGAGCCCGAACGGCACCTGAGCGTTAATCTGCCCGCTGCTGACAAACAATAACGGCAGCGATTCGCCACCCAACAGCACCTCCGTCCCCGCCAACGTCGTCGACAGCGGCACCGAACTCGCCGCAAGCGCCTGGTCGGCCAGGTCCGTACCGTAGATCGAAATCAGCTGCCCCGGCGCCACCAACGGCTGCGCCACGAAGCTCGCGCCGTTCACAATCGCCCCGGCCGCCACCTGCGGGCTCCGTGGCCCCGTCGCCGTTTGCACCGCACCGGTCGCCGTTTCGCTCACGCCCAACTGTACGCGCGTGCCCTGCGTGAACGCCGCCACCACTCGAACCGAAATGTCGCCCGTCTGGTTCGCCGGCGGCGTGTAGGCGCCCTCCCACTCCCCGTTGGCAACGTGCGTCATCTTGATCACCGTCTGCGTGTTCAGCACCGTCAAATTCGCGCTCGCCGTCCCGGCCGCCTCCGGCACATGCGCCCGGCCGCAGCCATCGACGATTTTCGAACGCACCCGCACCGCCTCGCCAGGCCGCACCGAAAACCGCGGCTTCTGCAGCGAAGTAATCTCGGCAAACAGGTCGTTCGATCCGCACGACGACGTCTCCCGCTCACCCGCCTTCCCCGCCCCGGCCGAGCCCTGCGGTGCCACGATGCTCAATATCGAAACCGTCCGCACCGTCCGCGCCCGGTCGCTGAACACGATGGTCACCGCGCCCTGCCGGATCCCTACCGGCAGCTTCGCCAGCGCCGGGAACAACCGGATCCGCGCCGGTTGCGACGGCGACAACGTGCCCGTCGACGGCACCGCCTCGAACCAGTTCACGCCATCCAGCGTCGCCCGCACAGACGTATAGTCAATCGGCGCGCCGCCATTCACCGTCAGGGTCAACGTGGCCGACCCCGGCTCGTCCCCGGCCACCGCCGTGAACACCACTCCCGTCGGCGCCACCTCCGGCACCGCATCGCTATTGGGCGGCAACACCCGCAGCGATACCGTGGCCAGCTGCTGCCGGTTCGCCGAGTTCGCCGACGATACTGTCGCCAGCGCCGAATAGTCCCCAGGCGCCAATCGCGACGCATCCACGCCCACCGAAATCTCCGGCGCCTTCTGCCCGCCGGTACTCGTCCCCGAAGCGGAATCGCTCGGAATCGTCAACCAGTTCCCGCCCGCCAGCGTGCGCGCAATCACCGACCAACTCATCGCCCCATTCCCCGAATTCACCACAGAAACGCCCTGCGCCGGCGGATTCCCTCCGCCCTGAATCGCGACGAAGCTCAGCGCCGATGGCGTCAACAAAATCGCCGAACTGCGGTCGGAAACGGCCAACGACGCCGGCAGCGTCACCGTCTGCCCATTGTTGCCCTTCACCGTCACCCCGCCGCTATAGGTGCCCGGCGCCAATCCCGCCGTCGCCACCGCCACCTCCACCAACTCCGGATCATTCCCGGCCACCACGCCCGCCGCCGTCTGCGGCACCAGCCACGGCACCGTCGAATCCACCGTGAACGCGATCTTCCCGCCACCCGTGTTCCGCACCAGCAGCCGCCCGGCCTGCGCCGCGCCGCCCGCCACGCCGGCGAACTGCAACCCCGACGAACCCACCCGCAACTCCGGCGCCGGCGCCGGCGCCACGTCCAACTGAATCGTCACCACTCGCTCCGGCGGGTTCGCATTCGGCGCCCGCAGCGTCAGCCGCGCCACCGCGACGGTCCCCGTAAACGCCGCTCCCAACGGCAGGTCATTCGCCACCGCCGTAATCTTCACCTGCGCCGGCATCACGCCCGTCGCCGGCGCCACGCGCGCCACGCGCCGCAACAGTTCATCGCCACCCGGAATCAGCGCCGTCAAGGTCGACTCATACGGCACCCCATCTAGCGACGTCTGCAACGCCACGCCCGCCTCCTGCTGCGGAATCGTCAACGTGCCGTCCCGCTCCTGCAGCGCCCGGAACGTCACCGTATCTTTGTCCAACGCAAACGCCGGCGCCTCCGCCAGAATCGCGCGAATCCGGTCGTTCTGCGTATCAGCGATCAGCAATCGCCCACTGGCATCCAGCACCACCGCCTGCGGCAGGTTCAACTGTGCCGACGTAGGCAACCCGCCATCACCCGCATACCCCGCCACACCCGTCCCGACAATCGTCGTGATCACCCCAAACGGATCCACCTTCCGCACCCGATTGTTCATCGTATCCGCGAAATAGATGGACCCATCCGCGCCCAGCACCGGGGACGTCCGCTGCCCAATCCCCGCCTCCACCGCCGGCCCGCCGTCCCCGCCGAATCCGCCCGGCCCCCTGCCCACCACCGTCGTCAATATCCCCGACGTATCGATTTTCCGGATCCGCAGATTGTCCGAATCGCAAAAGTAGATATTCCCCAAACGGTCCGGCAGCACGCACCCTGGATAGTTAATCGACGCCCCGGCCGCCCGCGTCCCGTCCGGTGAGAACCCAGCCTTCCCCGTCCCAATCACCGTCCGCACGCGCCCGTCCGTCCCAATCCGCCGGATCGTATGATTCAGCGCATCGCCCACCAGAATCGACCCGCTCTCCTCCACCGCAATCGGAATCACGCCAAAAAACGTCGCCTCGAGCGCCGGCACATTGTCCACCACGCCGCCCGCCTTCACCGACCCCGCAAACAGCGAAATCCGCCCATCCGGCGTAATCCGCCGCACTACGTTCTCCCCATTCCCAGGCTGCGTGAAATACACGTTCCCTACCCGATCGACGGTAATCCCCAACGGCCTGTCGATCCGCGCCTGCACCGCCGCGCCCCCGTCGCCCGCATACCCCGGCGTCCCTGTCCCGGCGATCGTGCTGATCCGCCCATCCGCCGTCACCTTCCGGATCCGCGCGTTAAACGTATCGGCAATGTACAGGTTCCCCTGCCCGTCCAAGGCCATCGCATACGGCTGCAAAAGGTTCGCCGTCCGCACCGGCCCGAACTCCACAAACGCCCGGTTAAACCCGTTCCCCGCCACCGTCGAAATCGTCCCCGCCGCCGTCACCCGCCGCACCCGCCGGTTGTTCCGGTCCGCAATAAACAGGTTCCCCGACGCATCCACGCCCAACCCCTCCGGCGATAGCAACGACGCCGAAATCGCCGGCCCGTTGTCCCCGGCAAACCCCGCCGCCGCGTAACCCGACACGCCCGTAATAATCCCCGTCGATGCCGCCACCCGCCGCACCGAATTACCCGTCACACTGCTGATATAAATGTTCCCCGCGGCATCCACGCCCACCGCCCCGATCCCGCCCAACCCCGCCTGCGTCGCCGGCCCGGTGTCTCCGGAAATGTTGATCGAACCATTCCCCGCCGCCGTCTCAATCACCCCATTCGTCCGCACCCGCCGGATCCGGATCCCCGCCGCGTCCACAAACAACACGTTATCCGCCCGGTCCACCACCACCTGGAACGGCAACCCCAATGTCGCGTTCGTCGCCGCGCCCCCGTCGCCGCTATAGCTATTCGTCCCCGTCCCGGCAAACGCCGTCATCCGCCCATTCGTATCCACGCGCCGGATCTGGTGATTGAAGTGGTCCGAAATGAAAATATTCCCGCGCGAATCCACCGCCACCCCGTGCGGAAAATTCAGCGGCCCTTCCAGCGCCGCCACCCCATCGGCCGCCTTGCCAATCGCCCCATTCCCCGCCACCGTCGTGATCACGCCGTCCGGCCCCACACGCCGCACGCGCTGGTTCACCATATCGGCTATAAACACATTCCCCAGCCGGTCGATCGCCACCTGCCGCGGCGTGTTCAACGATGCTTCTTTCGCCGGCCCGCCAT
>CAMATG010000340.1 GCA_945860645.1 Candidatus Sulfopaludibacter sp. SbA3
AAAGGTCGCTTCAGATGCCGTCGAATCGCATAGGGCAGCGGACGGAGAAAAGTCACGAGGGTGCGGTATATCCAGCCCGGCACGACGATGACCTTGCCTTTGTCCAGACCCTTCAACGAGGTCTCCACAATGAAGTCAGCTTTCATCCAGAGGAAGTCGGGAATGCCCTTGCGATCGACCCCAAGCGTGTCGTGAAATTCAGTAATCGTGAAGCCAGGACACAACGCCTGGACCTTAACCGCAGATTGCGAACCTTCCAGTTCCAGTGCCAGCCCTTCGGTAAAACTATTCATCCACGCCTTGGTGGAGCAGTAGCTCACGTTGCCTTCGTTGATGGAAAACGCTGCCACGGACGACACATTGATCACCCCGCCCTTGTTTCGGGCCACCATGCCGCCCAGCGCCGCATGGGTCAGGCGAACCGTGGCCAAAACGTGGACCCGATGCATGGCGTCCTGCCCTGCGGGGTCCGCGTTCCAAAAGCGACCCAAGGTGCCAAAGCCGGCATTGTTCACCAGAACTTCGAGACGCTCCGTATCCCGAATCACATCGACGACTTTCTGCACGCCTTCATCGGTAGCGAGATCAGCCGTAACCAACTGCGAATTCACGCGCAGTTCGCGCGCCAGAACCTCAAGTTTATCGGTCCTGCGGGCAACCAGAATGAGATCGAAACCCCGCTGGGCAAGGTGCCTCGCAAAAGTGGCTCCGATGCCGCTGGAAGCTCCGGTAATCAGCGCAACCGGTCGCGCAAGGATGGCCATACAGAGTTGAGGATAGCTCGAACCGTTATCCTGACACGGAATGGATCTAAATGCAGTAGCGGCGCTGATACAGGAGCGGGATGAATTGAAGGGCCACGCCCTTCGGCTGGCTGAAGAAGTTGAGTCAGCCGCCCAGACCAATATCGCGCTTACCGGGCGACTGACAGTGGCGGAGACGCAGCGCGAGGCCTTGCAGGCAGAGCGGGATGAGTTAAAAGGTCATCTGGCGAGACTCGCTGCTGAACTGGCCGAGGCCCACGCGCAGATTCTGGCAGGCCAGCCGATTTCACTCTTCGTGGAACCCGGACATTTCTACTCCCCCCGTTGTCGACCCGGCAAGCCCCTTCGTCACGAAGGCCCTGGCAGCCGCAGAAGCAATCGGGAATTCAGGTACGATTCCCGCAGTCGATGTCAGCGACCAGCGGATGTTGGCGGAATTCGCAAAACTCTGCCGCTGGTCCCCCGAGATGCCGTTCACACCAGAGAAATCAGACGGCCTTCGCTACTATTTAACTCCTCCGCCTCATTCAGCCCATAAGTCTCAAAGCGTAAATGCACTCGCGTATCGCACGCCAGCCGGCCCCGCATCGCCTCCAGCGCCGTCACCATCAGTCGCCCGTGCTCAATCCCTCGCAGCCCCGGTTCCCACGACACCGTCAACCCGTGATGCGCCGTCGTGATCCCATTCGCCAGCAACCGCCGGTCGCTATCCACCAACGCGATATCCAGCGGGAAAAATACTCCACTCCGCGGCATCCACTGCCGCTCAAAAGCGTCGCCATGAAGGTAAATCATCCCGGGCAACAGCAGTCGTTCACCCAGATTCCACACCGCCCCTTCCGCCTCGTCCACGACGTGCGCGATCCGGCCCGCCTCCACCCGGACTACACCAGGACGAATCGTTCCATCTTCCCGCAATACCCGGGCGCTTCCTAGTTGCACGAACTTGAGGATAGTTCCACTTTGTGTTTTCCGCGTTGCATCTGAGTTAATTTCATGTTGGCGTAACGTGCCAAGCAGCCATTATCAATTCCGCGCGTTCTTTCAACCGACTGTCACGTCTCCGCAATATCCCGTTGTTACCTTGTGAGCAATATGGCTCGACTACTTCTGGTTCTCCTTTCCCTCCTTCCCGCCTTCGCTCAACTCGACCAAGGCCAAATCGCCGGTACCGTGACCGATCCTTCTCGAGAGGTCGTTAGCGCCGCCCAGGTTACCATCGTCAGCGCCCAAACTGGCCGCCGCATCTCCACCAAAACCGCCATCACCGGCGCCTACGTCATCCCCAACCTCCCCATCGGCCTCTACGCCGTCGAAATTGAAGCCCCCGGCTTCCGCAAGTTCGTCCGTGAAAACGTTAAAGTGGACACCGCCACCCGCACCTCCGTCGACGCCGAGCTCACCCTCGGTGCCACCTCTGACACCATCACCGTCTCTGACGAAGCCCCGCCCGTCCAGGACTCCTCCGCCCAGCTCGGCCGCGTCATCGAGTCCAAGCAAATCTCTGACCTCGCCCTCAACGGCCGCAACCCCATCAACCTCGCGCTCATCAAAGCCGGCGTCGTCGGGTCCAACTTCAACGCCTTCAACCCCACCGGCCTCGGCGCCTCCCTCTCCATCAACGGCGGCCAGCAGGACGGCAACAACGTCACCATCGACGGCGTCTCCGCGGTCCGCACGCGCGGCGACGGGCAGGGAGGCCCTGCCCTCCTCGGCATCTTCAACGCCGATTCCCTCCAGGAAGTCCAGATCCTCACCTCTTCCTACCCCGCCGAATACGGCCGCGCCGCCGATGGCCAAATCCGCTTCGTCACCAAGTCCGGCTCCAAGGACTTCCACGGCACCGCCTGGTACTTCCTCCGCAACTCCGCCCTCGACGCCAATAGCTGGGTCCGCAACGCCGCCAACACCTTCGATTCCACCCGCCCCGCCCCCTTCCGCTTCAACCAGCCCGGCTTCTCCCTGGGCGGCCCCGTCACCATACCCGGGAAATTCAACACCAAGCGCGACAAGCTCTTTTTCTTCGTCGCCGAAGAATGGATCAGCTTCCGCCAGGAAAAAACCGGCACCGCCATCGTCCCCTCCGCCGCGATGCGCACCGGTAACTTCAGCGAACTGCTCAATGCCGCCAACCCGTTCTTCCGTCGCGCGATCACCGTGCGCGACCCCCTCAACAACACTCCGTTCCCGAACAACGTTATCCCCAACAGCCGTCTGAGCGCCAACGGCATGGGCCTCCTCCGCGCCTACCCTCTCCCCACCGCCGGGTTCCAGCAGGGCGCGTCCAACTGGATCGATTCCCAACCCAATCCGCGCGATATCCGCAAGGACACCGTCCGCGTCGACTACATGCTCGGCGCCACCCGCCTCTCTTTCACCGGCACGAACTTCTACTTCGCCGAAGACGATCCCTTCCGCGGCAGCTTCACCGTCGCCAACACCCGCTGGCGGCGTCCCAACCGCACCGGCGCGTTCAGCGTCTCCTCCACCCTCGCGCCCAATAAAGTAAACGAATTGACCGCCACCGCCGCCAATGACGTCGTCCAGATGACCCTCTACCCCTTCGATGGCGTCAACCGCTACGAACGCTCCCGCTATGGCATCAACTTCGGCTACCTCATCCCCGGCCCCAAGCGCGTCACTGACCGCATCCCCACCATCGACATCACCGGCTTCACCTCCCTCGACGGCTCCTCCAAGCCCGGTAACTCCTCCGGCCCCATGGTCTCCATCTCCGATAACTTCACCTGGATCCTCAACTCCGGCCACACCCTCAAATTCGGAGCGTTCGTCGGCCGCGACACCCAGATCAACGCCGACCAGATCGCCTTCAACCAGAACGGCTGGTTCACCTTCCGGGACGCCGGCAACCCCGCCACCACCGGCAACGCCATCGCCAACGCCGCCCTCGGCAACTTCGATACCTACTTCGAGATCGGCTCCGCCGCCGACACCCACGTCCGCTCCAACGCCTACGAATTATTCGCCCAGGACACCTGGAAGCTCCGTCCCAACCTCACCCTCGAACTCGGCATCCGCTACTCCTACTTCGCCCCCTGGACCGCCAAGTGGAACGACATCTCCAACTTCGATCCCCGCTACTTCACCACCGCCGCCCGCGCCGTCCTCGACCCCCGCACCGGCGCAATCATCGGCGGTGACCCCTATAACGGCATCGTCCAAGGCGGCACCAGCTACCCCGATTCTGCCAAAGGCCGCGCCCTCGGAGCCTCCGTCCCCAACGTCCAACGCCTCTTCCGCGGTGTCCCCGAAGGTTTCGTCAACAAGTACTACGCGAACTTCGCCCCCCGCTTCGGCCTCGCCTGGCGCCTCGATTCCAAATCCGTCCTCCGCGTCGGCGGCGGCTCCTACAAAGCCCGCGACTTCCTCAACAACGGCTCCCTCTTCCGCAACGCCCCCAACCAGGACCGCGTCGACGTCGTAAACGGCGTCGTCGATTCCCCCGGCGGCCGCGGCGGCTCTCAGTTCCCCTTCACCCTCGGTGCCCTCGCCCTCGAATACAACTACCCCACGGCGTATCACTACAGCGTCTCCCTCCAACGCGAACTCCCCTTCGGCATCGTCGTTGACGCTGCTTACGTCGGCAAAACCGCCGTCGATCTCTACCGCGTCCGCAACCTGAACCAACTCCTCCCCGGCACCGTCCAGGCCAACCCCGGCATCAACGTCAACGCTCTCCGCCCCTTCTACGGCCTGGGCATCATCAATTACTCTGAACAAAGCGGCCGCAGCAAATACAACTCCTTCCAGCTCTCCGCCGACCGCCGCTTCCGCAATGGCCTCGGCTTCGGCGTCGCCTACACCGTGTCCAAAAACGAGGACAACGTCTCCACCCCCTACGACGCCTACAACTTCTTCACCGCCCTCTCCGGGAACGACCGCCCCCACGTCTTCTCCCTCAACTACATCTACCAGCTCCCCTTCCTCCGCAACTCCCGCTCCCTCCTCGGCAACGCCCTCGGCAACTGGCAGATCTCCGGCGTCGCCTTCATCCGCAGCGGCGCACCCTTATCCGTCGTTGACGCCACCGACACCGCCGGCGTCGGCACTGGCTCCGCCTCCCAACCCTGGAACGTCTCCGGCTCCACCGCCGCCACCGGCTCCACCGGCGTCGGCCAGCCCTGGTTCAACGCCGCCGCATTCTCCGTCCCCCGCGCTGGCACCTTCGGCAACGCCCCGCTCAACCTCCTCCGCGGCCCCGGCTTCCAAAACTGGGACGTCGCCCTCTTCAAAAACTTCCGATTCACCGAACGCCTCTCCGGCCAACTCCGCGCCGAGTCGTTCAACATCCTCAACCACCCGCTCCTGAACAACCCCATCACAAACCCCCGTTCCGGCGACTTCTCCCGCATCACCACCAAATACAACGAACGCAACCTCCAACTCGGACTCAAGGTGATCTTCTAAACTCCCATGCGCTTCCTACTCCTCGCCCTCGCCCTGACGACCCTCCACGCCGAAAAGGCCTCCAAGCCCTTTCTCTCCTCGGACCGCCGCGCCTTCACCGCGCCCGAACTTCTGGACGCTCCCGACGAATGGATCATCCGCTCCTTCGCCTGGGCCGACGACATGTTCAACACCTACCCCCCAGCCGTCCCCGAGCACCCCGCCCGCCGAGCCGCGCTCATCCGTCTCGATGACGTCCTCCACATCACCTCCGCCCCCCAAAAGCCCCTCGTCCACAAGTTCTTCCACGAACAAGTCACGCGCGGCATCGAAGACCTCGAACGAACCAAGCTCACCGCTGGCGCCCGCATCTGGAAGATCTATTCCCATAGCTGGATCGTCCGCACCCCCTCCGTCACCATCGCCTTCGACCTCGTCCCCGGCCCGCCCCGCAACGACGCCTTCGCCCTCCCCGCCACCCTCCTCGAACGCATCGTCCGCCAAGCCGACGTCCTTTTCATCAGCCATCTCCACTCCGATCACGCCAACAAAGTCGTCGCCAAAATGTTCCTCGAACAGGGCAAACCCGTCGTCGCCCCCGAAGGCCTCTGGAAGGACGACGCCTACTTCGCCTCCCGCCTCACCTACCCCGAACGCTCCGCCGATAAAGTCCATTCCCTCGCCAAACCGTCTCTCAAATACGTCGCCTACCCCGGCCATCAGGGTAAAGGCCCCATCAACAACAACCACCTCGTCATCACCCCGGAAAACTTCGCCGTCATGCAAACCGGTGATGAGTCCTCCGACGACAACGACTGGTCCGACTTCGCCTGGATCAACAACGTCGGCTTCCAACACACCGTCGACGTGCTCCTCCCCAACTGCTGGACCACCGACATCAAACGCATGGCCCGCGGCGTCAATCCAAAACTCATCCTCACCGGCCATGAAAACGAGATGGGCCACACCGTCGACCACCGGGAAGATTACACCCAAACCTATAACCACCTGTTCGGCTCCCCTTACCCCTTCATCGTCATGTCCTGGGGCGAAGGCTACACCGTCCGCTAACTCCTGGAGACCCTCATGTTGAAGACTCTGCTACACGTGTGCCTTGCCACGGAGGCCCTGCACGCCCAGTCCATCACCGGCACCATTACTGACCCTTCCGACGCCTCCATCCCCAACGCCCGCATCGTCTTCAACCACGTCCAAACTAACGAAACACCGGAACCCGCAGTTCCTCCCAGATGCACTGTCCCAGGTCACGGGCGATGGAAGCGCATTCGTCAAGGGTGATGTCTTCCAACGGCACGATCGGTAAAACGTCAGCAGCCCCCACACGAGGATGTACGCCGGAGTGAGTCGAAATATCAATTTGCGCCACAGCCGCCCGAACCGCCTCCAGCGCCGCCGAAGCCACGGCACCAGGAGGGCCTGCAAAGGCGATGACGCTGCGGTTGTGGTCTGAATCTGAGGTGCGATCCAGCAGGAGTTCCGGTGGGACAGCAGCAGCGAGGGCATTAACAACGCCCAAATTTCGCCCTTCGGAAAAATTGGGGACACACTCGATAATTCTCATACGCGCCGGTCTTTGAAAGGTCGCTTCAGATGCCGTCGAATCGCATAGGGCAGCGGACGGAGAAAAGTCACGAGGGTGCGGTATATCCAGCCCGGCACGACGA
>CAMATG010000341.1 GCA_945860645.1 Candidatus Sulfopaludibacter sp. SbA3
TGTTCCGGAGCGCGGCTGGGGTGAGCGGGTAGTGAAGAGTATCGCGCGGAAGATCGATAAGCACGGGTCGGACTGGGTGCCGGCGCGGTTGTTGGGCGGGACGCTGGCGGCGGCTTGCAAGAAGGCCGGGCCGGCGATCGACATCGACCCGGCAGCACCCTTCGAAACCCGCCTGCAATGCCCGGATTGCGGCGGAAAGCTGGCGCTTGACCCGGAGCAGACCCTGCGGTGCCAAAGCTGCTCCTACGCGGCGCCTATCGAGGGCAACGTCTACAACCTGCTGCGCAGCGCGGACAAGAAAGAGCTGTACCCGGGGGATCGCGAAGACGTCATCGACTTCTCGCTGCCGGCGCACGCGAAACTGCTGGGCGACGGCTGGTACGACCTCGAAGGCGTCTACGGGAACAAGTACCGTTGGATTGGGGAGCGGGCCAGCGTGCATTTGACCAACGTGCGGCAGGGGCCACAGCGGCTGCGCATCCGCGGGCACGCGCACGCCAACTGGTTCACCGGCGCCACGCCGCCGCAGATTGCGATCACCGTGAATGGCACGCCGCTGAAGACGTTCACGCTGGAGCGGACGGGGCTGTTCATTCTGGAAGCCGACGTGCCGGACGCGCCCGAATATGCCATCGGCATCGCCGCCTCGCCGACGTGGCAGGCGCCGCCGGATGATCGGACGTTTACGGTGAATCTGTCGATGATCCGGCTGGATCCGCGGGACTAAACCAGAATCGTAAACGCGTTCTCGGTCCGCGTCACGGGCCGGTAGAGCGTATCGCGCTCCAACGGTTCGCGGCCGGCTTCGGTGATCAGCCGCAGCAGATCCCCACGCCGCAGGTTCTGACCCGTCGTCGCCCCGGCGTCGTGGTAGATTTTCTCTTCCACAATTGTGCCGTCCAGATCGTCGGCCCCAAACTGCTGGGCAATTTGCGCCATGGCCTCCGACATCATCACCCAGTAGGCCTTGATGTGCGGGATGTTATCGAGCATCAGCCGCGCCACGGCGATGTTGCGCAGGTCGTCGTACCCGGTGGTTTTGGGGATGTGCGAGAGCGCCGTATTGGCCGGATGGAACGCCAGCGGAATGAACGTCTGGAAGCCGCCGGTATCGTCCTGCAACTCGCGCAGACGCACCAGATGATCCACGCGGTCCTCCGGGCCTTCGATGTGCCCGTAGAGCATGGTGCAGTTCGTCCGGATCCCCAACTCGTGTGAGATGCGCGCCACTTCCAACCACTCACCGCCGTCGATTTTGTGATCGCAGATGATGCGCCGCACACGCTCGCTGAACACCTCGGCGCCGCCGCCGGGTTGGGAATCCATCCCCGCATCGCGCAGGCGAACCAGCACCTCGCGCAGCGGCAGTTTCGCGCGCTTGGCGAGGTAAGAAATCTCCACCATCGTGAACGCCTTCAGATGCACCTGCGGATAGCGCTCCTTTAACCCGCGCAGCATCTCGCAGTACCAGTCGAGCGTCAGCGTCGGGTGCAGACCGCCGACGATATGAAACTCGCTGACCGCTTCCGAATAGCCCTTGCCGGCCACTTCCCACACCTGCTCCAGCGTCATCGTGTAGCCGGCGGTGTTGCGCACCTGCTTGCCGAAGGCGCAGAGGCGGCAGGAAGCCGTGCAGACGTCGGTGGGGTTAATGTGCCGGTTGACGTTGAAATAGGTGGTGTTGCCGTTGATCCGCTCGCGCACCACATTGGCCAGCCAGCCGACGCCGAGGATGTCGGTGGTGCGATAGAGCGTGATGCCGTCATCGAAGGAAAGCCGCTCTCCGGCCAGAACTTTATCGCGAATCGGCAACAGCCGGGGATCTTCAAAGTGGGGGGTCATAGTTTGCAAATTACACTCCACGGCGCGCATACCAGACGTCGGCGGCCCAAAACACGAAGAATAGCACGCTCACGTAGCCATTTACCGTGAAAAACGCGGCGTTGACGCGGCTCAGATCGTCGGCCTTCACCAGGCTGTGTTCGTACACCAGCAGCAGAGCCACGATGCCGATTCCGACCGCGCCCAGCAGCCCGAGCGAAAAACTCTGCAGCAACATCACCAGGCACACCAGCATGGCCAGGTGCAGCAGGCGCGACAGCGTCAGCGCCCCGGCAATGCCCAGCCGCTTCGGCACGCTGTGCAGGCGGGAGCCGCGGTCGAATTCGAAATCCTGGCAGGAGTAGATCATGTCGAAGCCGGCTGTCCAGAACGTGACCGCCGCGGTGAGCCACAGGATGCGCGGATCGAGCGAGCCATCGACGGCGATCCACGCCGCCGCCGGGGCGATGCCCAGCGCGAAGCCCAGCACCACGTGGGACCACGACGTAAACCGCTTCGTGTAGCTGTAGCCCATCACAATCGCCAGAGCCAACGGCGACAGCTGCAGGCACAACGGCCCCAGCATCCCCGCCGCCACCACCAGCACCGCGGCCATGAAAATCAGAAAGCCCCACGCGAAACCGGCCGAAAGCAGACCGGCGGGCAGATGGCGCGACTTCGTGCGCGGGTTCAGTCCATCGATGTCGGCGTCCAGAATCCGGTTGAAGGCCATGCCGGCCGAGCGCGCGCCCACCATGGCGATGACGATCCAAACCAGCTTCCACGCCGCCCCTTCCGCTGGGAAGCCGGCGTTCCGCCACGCCAGCATCGCTCCCGTCAAAGCGAACGGAAGTGCAAATATCGAATGCTCGAACTTAATCATGTCGAGCGTCAAACGCAGGCGCTGGAAAAACATCTTGCGCTACCATTTTAACGGATGCCGTATAAAACGTTTTGGGTGTTGCTTGTTCTTTCTTTTCTGTCGGCCTGTGCCGACTCGACGAAGACCGCCACCCTGGAAGATCTCCACACCCGCGAAGTCCGTATGCCCAACGGCGAGAAGTACCGCGCCGAGGTGGTGACCAGCAAGTTCGACATGTCGCGCGGCATGATGTTCCGCGACTCGCTGGCCCCCGATCGCGGCATGCTGTTCATTCACGGCGAACCGGGGCTGTATGCTTACTGGACCTACCAGGTGCGCATTCCGCTCGACCTGATCTGGATGGACCAGAACCGGCTGGTCACCGAGATCGTCTCCAACGCCCAGCCCTGCAAGAGCGACAGCGCTTCCACGTGCCCCAAGTTCGGCGGCAATAAGCGCTCGTTGTTCGTGCTGGAGCTCAACGCCGGGATGGCGGCGAAACAGGGTCTAAAACCCGGCGACCGGATCGACTTCTAGAGCATCGAAAACATCATGGACGCAGATAAGATTCGCGAACTATTGGAACAGGTGCGTACGGGCGGCGTCGACGTGGACAACGCCATGGACCGCCTGAAGCATATGCCGTTTGAGGACCTGGGCTTTGCCAAGGTGGATCACCACCGGGCGCTGCGGCAGGGTATGCCGGAGGTCATCTTCGGCCTCGGCAAGGCGCCGGAGCATGTACGGGATATCGCCGTGAAGCTGGCCGAACAGACACAGAACCTGCTGATCACACGCACCAGCAAAGAAGCGGCGGCGCTGGTCCTGGAGGCGATTCCCGATATCGAGTATCACCCACACTCCGGCGCCATGCGGCTGTGGCGCGAGCGGACGAATCGCGGCCGGGGCAAGATCGCCGTCGTCTGCGCCGGCACCAGCGACATTCCAGTGGCCGAGGAGGCCCGCATCACCGCCGAGGTCATGGGCAACGAAGTGGAATCGATCCACGACATCGGCGTGGCCGGCATTCACAGGCTGATGAACAATCGCGAACGGCTGACGCAGGCCAAGGTCATCGTCGTCTGCGCGGGCATGGAAGGCGCGCTGCCGTCGGCGGTGGGAGGGCTGGTCAGCGTGCCGGTGATCGCGGTGCCCACCAGCATCGGCTACGGCGCCAGCTTCAATGGCCTCGCCGCGCTGCTGGGCATGTTGAACAGCTGCGCGTCCAACGTCACCGTCGTCAATATCGACAACGGCTTCGGCGGCGGCTACGTGGCCAGTCTCATCAATCGCGCCTAAGAAAATCGAAGCCACAAAAAAGAACCGCCGCCCCCGAAGGAGCGGCGGTTCTTTTTGTTTCAGGTTGCTTAGTTGTCCTTACGGCCACGGACCATTTCCGTGCCCGAGAGGTCAACCGGGATCAGCGTGCCTTTGCCATCCAGAACGATGCTGAGCGAGAGTTCCGCACTGTGGTCGCCGAGCTGGATGCCCAACGAGTCAGTGGTGAACTTCGCCTTCGTCTGGCCGGCTTCGATGACGAAGTCGACTTCACGGCCACCGGTGGTGAACGCGATCGCTTCGGAATCGATACCGGTCTTGCTGCGAGCTGTCAGATACGCACGGCCCGTCACGTTGAAGGGCAGCGTTTCCGACAGTTCGAAGCCGACCGAGACCACGCCTTCGCCGGTTTCTTCGCCGTAGACGATGGAGCCGCGGGAGAGGACCGCGCCGCCAGGAACCGTGTGCGGATTGATGGTCAGCGTGCAGCTCTTCTGCGAGGTCAGGCCATCGGCGCCGGCGACCTGCAAGGTGAAGCTGTAGACGCCCGAGTGATACGGAGCGCCGGAGATGGCGCCGCCGGCCGAGAGGGTCAGCGGACGCGGCAGAAGGCCGGAAGCGATCGAGTAGGTGTACGGAGCCGTACCGCCCGTCGCCGCCAGAACCTGCGAGTAGTGAGTCAGCTCGGTGCCGGTGGGCAGCGGGCAGGAGGTGGAGATGGTCGGAGCCGACGCCGGGGGCGGAGCCGCGACAACCACCAGCGAACAGGCCTTGGAACCCGTCTGCGCCGTGGGCGTGGACGAATCAGTGACCAGAACGGTGAAGGAGGCCGTTTCGGCGCCCGTGGGCGTACCGGAAACCGTGCCGACAGAGGACAACGCCAAACCGGCGGGCAGAGCGCCGGCGCTGATCGTGTAGGTCAGCGGCGCCACGCCGTTGGTGCTGGTGAAGCTGGCCGAGTAGGCCGTGCCAACCGTCGCGCTCGACAGCGGGCAGGCGTTATTGATCGTCGGAGCGGGAACCACCACCGGACCGGCGGGGGAGATGACAATGCTGCAGCTCAACGTCACGCTGCCCACATTGTTCGTCGCCGTCAGGGTGAAGGTGAAGGTGCCAGCCGTGTGCGGAGTGCCAACGATGCCGCCGCCGCTCTGCAGAACCAGTCCGCCGGGCAACGCACCGCCAACCAGCCGCCACACAACCGCCGAGGAGCTCGTCGCCGTCAGGGGCAGGTGGTAGTTGACGCCAACCGTGCCAGGGGCAAACGGGCAGGACATCGTGATCACCGGAGCCGTCGGGGCCACAGGAGCCGCCGCCGTCACCATGGAGCAAACCTTGCTCGCCGTCTGCACCGGGGTGCCGGTGTCGGTGACTTGCAGAGTGAAGTTGGACGTACCGGCAGCCGTCGGCGTACCGGAGATCAGGCCGGAAGTGCTGAGCGTCAAACCGGCAGGCAAGCTGCCGTCGCCGATGGAGTAGCTCAGCGTGCCCACGCCGCCGGTCGCCGTCAGGTTCTGCGAGAACGCAGTTCCCACCGTCGAACCGTTCAAGGGGCAAGCGGAGGTGATCGTCGGCACCGGTTGCGGGCCGTAAACCACCAGCGCGCATTGCTGATGCGTGACGGTCGCCGTCGCATCGGTCGCGCTCACGGTGTAGAGGTACGTTCCCTTATTCCCAGGCGTACCGGAGATGGTCCCGTCCGGATGCATGCGGAGGCCCCAGCCAAGATTGCCGCGGGTGATCGTGTAGAGCACCGGACCAGGCAAGGTGGACGTGATCGCGCCGGTCACCGGCACGTCCGTGAACACCGGACCAACGAAACAGCTGATCGGGTGCAGACCGGCATTGCCGCCGCCCTCGCCCGGATCGGTCAAGCCGCCGGAACCGGTCAGGCCGCCGATGATGATCCTGTTGCCGCCGCCGTCAGCGGCCAGCACCTGCAGACCACCGATGTTGCCCTGGAAATTGTTGTGGCACGGGCCAGAACGAATGTCGGCGTTGGTCAACGCCGGAAACACCGACTGGCCGACCGCCGTCAAAGAAAGCGTGGAGGAGTTGCAGCTACCGCCAATCGTCGAACCCGGCAGCACTGCCGCCAACCAGCTGTAGCGACCGGTGTGCGCGAACAAACCACCGCCCGAACCCACATAGGCATTGAGCTTCGACGCATTCGCCGCCAGCGCAGCTTCTTCCGAACTGTCGGTCCCGCCGGAATTGCCGTCGCCGGGGATCCAAAGCATCTTCGGATTCACCGTACCCGCTTCCAGGTCTGTGAAAAACTTATTGACCTCCGCCGCAGTATTCACATACTGGACCGTCAAGCCCAGGTTTGTGGCTGCCGATAAAATCGCCGTGCCGTCGCTACTGCCGGTCAGACTGGTCGTCGGCGTCACCGTCAGCGCCACGATGTCCACAGTGAACGGACCCGTCCGCTTCACCTGCGGAATCATGCTCTTAATTCCGTTTTCGATGTACTTCCATCCCGTTAGGTTCACGCCAGCAGACGTTCGTGACCCGTGATCATTCAAGTCGTCGCCGCCGAGCAGCACGATACCGCCCTGGCCCCACGCCGCCGCACTCAGCATGACGCCAAGCGCACCGAGTAGGAATCGGTTTCTTATTGTTTTCAAGTGTTCTTCTCCCTGATTGCCATAGTGATCTCCCAAGCCGAACCGTTTCGTAGGCCTCTTTACTCCGGCTGAGGATACACAAAGACCTCTAGAGAATACACGAGTAAATCAACCCCTTGCAAGGGTTAATAGGAGAGCCGCCCCGCCCGCAACTTACCAGCAGCCGCCTCCAACGTCTCCGGTTTCTTGCAAAAACAGAAGCGAACGTAGTTTTTACCCAACTCCGGCCGGGAGAAAAAACTCGATC
>CAMATG010000342.1 GCA_945860645.1 Candidatus Sulfopaludibacter sp. SbA3
ATGCGTGCGGGACGATGAAACGCTCAATCCTGAAGCAAAAGGCGGGGTCGTAGATGTGCGGGGTCTTCGTGTACTGGAAGACAGCCTTGAACCCGACTCCGAACTTGCCGATTGAGGCTGCGGTCTTGTTGGAGTTGGCGATTGAGGTAATGGCATTGACATGCCCCAAGGCTCCGCTTGCCGAATCGGCGTCTTCCGTTGCCGGATCCGAAATCGAGAACCGTGTCTCTCCGTCATGCCTAAAAACCAAGCCATCTCGCTCCAGGACGAATGAGGCGGCTGTCGCTCTGGCGTCGTCGGCGTTCTGGAGTAGCTCGTAAATGAAGTGCGCCTGATCGGAGTACTTGTCCACCACGCTCCCCTGAACGCCACGCATGGAAGGCTTTTCCAGCGTATTCGCATTCTCGGTGCGGTCCTGCGTCAAGGCGTCGAACCATCGTCGTTGTTGGGGGGACATCTGCTTGACCTTTCTTCTCCGCTTCTTATTCCACCGGAATTGTGGACGACCCCTAATGTCGTCCGAGTGCGGAACGAGCCGGCCACTTAGAGCCCCGAAATTCTGCGTCAAAACAGTGAGGTCCGCTAAGTTCACCGTTTCCCATAAGTCACCCAAATGTATAGAACAGTAATCAGAATAGCGTTGGAAAGATTGCTACACAAGTGGTTGGTGCCGCTACGCTGCAGCGCAACTAAATCAGGGTTTCCACACCATGCGGCTTTGACGGCCGGAATCTGAACCAATATGGAGGGCTTCTAACCGCGTTTGGCATCTGCTGAATTGAGGGAGGCGCCCACAATCCGGACCGTCGGGAACTATCGGCCGGACCCCAAACCAACAACCCTCTATACTGGAGTCTTCCCGCTAGCGTCGCTACTTTGGAGAGGAATCACACTGTGTCTACGGCTCAGAAAGACAACGACTCAAGTGAACAGCTTCGGCTGAAGCAGATTTTGGAGACCTTCCGTCAAGAATCACGCTGGATTGCGAGCGCCACTGTGAGATTGGAAGAATTGATCAGGGGACTGATTGATCGAGCTGGAATCCGCACGAGCATGGTCGACGCTAGGCTTAAGAAAGAATCGAGCCTAGAACGAAAGCTCAACCGTAAACGGAAGTACCAAAAACTGACTGAAGTAACCGATCTGATTGGCGTTCGAGTTATTACGTACGACTCGGACGACGCGGACCGCATCTCTAAGGTCTTGCGTGATGGTTTTCTCTGCGATTGGGATAATTGCGAGGACAAGAGCGATCGCTTGAGGGCTGAGCAATTCGGCTATCGTTCCGATCACCTGGTTGTCTTCATTCCCGGTGAACCGCCATCGATATTAGCTGGAATCCGGGCTGAGATTCAAGTTAGGACCCTCTTGCAGCACGCTTGGGCGGAGATTGAACACGACGACTTGGGGTATCACTCGGAGGCGTTGGTCCCAGCCGAAATCCGAAGGCGCCTTGCTCGGGTCGCTGCGGTACTTGAGGGCGTCGATAATGAGTTTCGTGAAATTCGAAAAATTGCGAGAAGAAGCCCACTGCGATCAATTCGTGGCGAAGGAATAACAGAGCCACTTGGCGAGGTTGAATTTTCCCTGAATCCAATGACATTGCGCGCGATTCAGGGATCTGATCTGACTCTGTACTTCAATACGAATGTGACGCCAACGCCTGGCCTAGAAAAAGAGCCCCTGCTTATTATCGAAGACTCTGCCGTATCCAAGCCAGTCCGCGGCGAGCTCATAGGCGCAAACGCGATTCGGTTCGCAAATGCCGTTCCTCAATACATGACCGATCAATTGCGACATGTCCGTTGCAGGTTAAGGGGGATTCGAGTGAATGCAAATCAGCTGGGTATCAGCGCAACAATGATACCCACGGAAATTGTGTGCGCTGTTGGGGTGTCGAGAATCGAAAATGGAAAGCCAACTCAAGAATTCCTAAATCAGCAATCTGTGGCCGAGGTTCAGCCTGGTCTGTCGGCCAGCTGCGCGCTCGTGAGTTGCGAAACAAACACCGATTACAATGTTGTGGAATTGCGGTTCGGAGAGGGTTTTCCGGGTGCATTTAAGAACTCTCTCGAGGAAACGGCCGGTGATCGAATCTCCAAGCCGGGAACTCGTTTCATGGCGCGTTTCGCAGGACTGCCTCCTGATTTGGAGCTTTGGATTTCCTGTAAAAATATAATTCGACCCGACCTGCGACGGCCATCGGCGAGCGCGTCGCTGGTTGAGACGGATGTGAATGGCGGAGGGGCCACATTGCCCCGGAAGCATGAGGGTACAAAGATAGCGTGCAGCCTAGAGGGATCCTGCGATGTCCTACTAGCCCAAGGGAGTGGAAGTGCTAGATGGGCCGTATGGGAGATGGATTCGTCGTCTGTGCCTACTTCATGTATTCGAACCGTGTCCTTCCGTGCGTTCATCAAAAAGGAATTCTGGCCTTCGGAAGGGTTGACTTGTTCGCTCAGTTTGGCGCCCCTCACAATCGTCACAACTGCCGCCAATCATTCTGTGCCACGATTTGCTGATGTTGCTACTTCCAGGCGCATTGGGGTGTGAACGGGCTATCGCACAATCTACGCAGGCGAATGCCAGCTACGGATTGTGGTGAGGCGCATGATATTGGACGAGTTCGAAGTTAAAGTTTCGGGCTTTCCCTGCGGCCAGGGGAAATGCGTCGGAAGAGTTCGGTAGTTGAGGTGACTGTTCCTAATTTTGAGTTAGTTGAACAGCTTGCGTTCGCGGCGGAGGAAGGCCGGGGTGTCGACGTCGTCGAAGGGGTCGTTGGATTCGCGGGGGGCCGGGGGCGCCGGGGGTGGTTCTACGGGGGCCGCGGCTGGCGGGGCTGGGGTCGGCTCCGGCATTTCCAGTTCGACTACGTTCGATTCGAGAATCTCCTGTTCAAACGTCGGGAAGGAGATCGGCGTCGGGGGCGGGACCACACGCTCCAGACGGGGCGGGGACATCGGGATCGACGCTTCTCGGGAGAAGCCGGTGGCGATCACGGTTACCTTTACATCCTTGCCCAATGACTCGTCGTGGACCAGGCCGTAGCTCATGTGGACTTCTTCGTTCTTTGTGGCCTCAAAGATTAGCGAGCAGGCTTCGCCGAACTGGTCGAGGGTGAGGGCGCTGGAGCCGGCGACGTTGATCAACAGGCCGCGGGCGCCTTCGACTCCGTTCTCTTCAAGCAGCGGGGAGCTGATGGCGGCGCGGGCGGCTTCTACGGCGGCGTTTTCGCCGCTGGCGGTGGCGGTGCCCATCATGGCATGGCCCATGCCGCTCATGATCGCCTTGATATCGCTGAAGTCGCGGTTGATGATGCCGGGGGTGAGCATGATCTCTGAGATGCCTTGGACGGCTTGGCGGAGAACGTCGTCGGCTAGTTTGAAGGCCTCCAGGAAGCTCGTCCCTTTGGGGGCTAGTTTCATCAGCCGATCATTCGGGATGGAGATGACCGTATCGACGGTGGAGGCGAGGTCGGCGAGGCCGCGTTCGGCCTGGCGGATGCGCTTGGGCCCTTCGAACTTGAAGGGCATCGTGACGATGGCGACGGTGAGGGCGCCGAGTTCCTTGGCCAGGGACGCAACGACTGGCGTCGCGCCGGTTCCCGTGCCGCCGCCGAGGCCGGAGGTGAGGAAGACCATGTCGGCGTCTTCCAGGATTTCGACGAGACGGTTGGTGTCGTCGAGGGCGGCTTGGCGCCCCTTCTCCGGGTCGGAGCCGGCGCCGAGGCCGTTGGTGAGTTTGCCGCCGATGGCGATTTTGTTGGGGACGGGAGAGACGTTCAGGGCCTGGACGTCGGTATTGACGACGTAGAAATCGACACCTGTGAGGCCGGCGCTCATCATGCGGGCCACGGCGTTGCAACCGCCACCGCCGACACCGATGACCTTGATGCGCGTGCCGATCTGGTTGTCATCCTGCATTTCGAATTTCAAATCGCTCATACCGAATTCCTTTTACTTGGACATTAACAGGCTTAGAAAGCCGGGGGAGGACCGCTTCTGGTACCGGTGTTCCTTGAGGCGGCCGCTGTACATGGCGAGGCCCGCGACCGTGGCCCAGCTGGGAGTGTTGTTTGCTTCCGGCCAGTCCTGGATACCGACGGGGAGGCCGTTGCGGGACTGGCAGTTGAGTACGAGTTCGGCGACGTCGCACATGCCGGCAAGGCAGGCGCCACCGCCGGTGAGGAGAATGCCTTCGAGAAGTTTTCGGTCCATGCCGCAGCCATCCACACACTTCTTGATGTAGCGGAAGAGGAAGTCCGCGCGCGATTCGAGGATGAAGTTCAGCCGCTTGCGGGGGGCTTCGCGGGAGGGGCGGCCTTCGGCGCTGGGGACCTCAATGAAGGTATTGTCGGCGGTGAGGCCGAGGATGGCGCAGCCGTATTCGTACTTCAGCTTTTCGGCGTCCTCGAAGGAGATTTTGAAGTCGTAGGCGATGTCCTTGGTGAAGTGTTCGGCGCCGACGGGGATGCTGACGGCGTGGACCATGGCTTCCCCGGAGTAGAGAACGATTTCGGTGGACTGGGCGCCGATGTCGGCGACGGCGACGCCTTGCTGGCGCTCCTCCTGCGTGACGCAGGCGTAGGCGGAGGCCATGCCTTCGTAGACCGTCTCTTCGACGGCGAGGTGGGCTTCGTGGACGGCACTGACTAGGGACTGGTGTTCGAAGGCGCTGGTGGTGACGATGTGGACGTTGGCTTCGAGGCGGGAGCCACGGTTGCCGCGGGGGTTCGAGACGTTGGCATTGCCATCGATGATGAAATCCTGCGGGAAGACCTGGATGAGAACACGGTCCGCATTGAGCTGTTGGCGGCAGGCCTTTTCGACGGCGTAGGCCATGTCGGACTGGTCGATATCGCGGGGGCGGCCGAAGTCGTATTTGCCGACCTGGTTATCGCCGTGGATGGCTTCGCCGCCGAGGCCGACGACGACGGCGTCGACAGAGATACCGGCCTGACGTTCGGCTTCGCGGGCGGCGAGGCGGACGGATTCCGACATCTGTTCGCGGTTGGCGATTTTGCTGTTGGCCCAGCCGCGCGAGGGGACTTCCCCGGAGCCGACGAAGCGGATGCGGCCGTCTTCGACGACACAGATGACACACCGCGTGTAGGCGCTGCCGACATCGAGTCCGGCGGCGAGGCGTACGCGGTTAGAAGCCATGGGGCACCTCAGTCACTGGGGCGGACTCCTTCGGCGGTGAGGGTTTGGCCGGGGCGGGCGAAGATGCTGCCATCGATGCGGAGATCGAAGGTGGTTTTGTTGGGTTCGCGGCGCAAAAGATCGTCCGCGTTCTGTTTGAACTTTTCAAGCCGGCGCTTGAAGTAGCGATTCCCGATGATCAGGGTAACGGCTTTGCCACCTGCATCCTGCATTACCTTTAGGTTATCCGGATCTGTGGCATCCACTTCAGAAATTTTCGCGGAGAGTTCGCCGGCGTCGCTGACGAGTTTCTGGAGACGGCGGACGCGGACGCGGCGGTCCTCGTCGCTTTGCTGGCGGGTGATGCCGGCGAGGACGGGGAGATTGAGATTTTCCTGGGTTTCGGGGCGGAGGATGTGGCCGTCGGTATCGATTAGGGGGAGCGTTTCTTCACCGGGGAGTTGGACGAAGGCGACGGGTTCGCGTTCGGTGACGCGGATTTGGAGGCGATTGGGCCAGACGCGGGTGACGCGGGCGTCCTTGACCCATTGGAGGCGGAGGAGTTCATCGCGGCGCTGGCGGAGGGGCATGAGATAGATGCTGCGGCCGTAGTCGCGATCGAAGGTGCCGGAGACGATGCCACGGTCGCTGTGTTTGAGCCCGGTGATTTCGACGCCGGGGCTGTCTTCGCCGGGATCGGGCGGGGCGGCGAGGGTGAACTGCGGATCGCGGATGAGGAAGTGTTCCAACTGGAGCGCGCCCCAGAGGAGGGCGACCAAGGCAATGGAGGCGACGGTGGCGATGATGAGGCCACGGCGGATATTGAGGAACCGCTGTTCGTTTGCTTCCTGATTGTGTTGCTGCTTCTTTGCCATGATCGTTACTCCTTATTGGCGCAATCTGGTTAACAATTTATCCCCGGCTTGCCAGACGTTGCCGGCGCCGAGAGTGACGACGGCGTCACCGGGTTGGACCTGTTTTAGCACCATGTCGACGGCGTTATCGAGGGTGCCGGCGAGGTGGGCTTCGCGGTGGCCGAAGGCGCGGAGGCGATCGGCAAGGGCGGCGCTGGAGACGCCTTCGATGGGGGCTTCGGAGGCGGCGTAGATATCGAGGAGGTGGACGGTGTCGGCCTGGTGGAAACTGCGGGCGAAATCGTCCATTAAGTGCTGGGTGCGGGTGTAGCGGTGGGGCTGGAAGATGACGTGGACGCGCTTGAAGGCGCAGAGGCGGGCGGCGGCGAGGGTGGCGCGGACTTCGGTGGGATGGTGGCCGTAGTCGTCAATGATGGTGACGCCGGCGGCTTCGCCACGGAGCTGGAAGCGGCGATCGACCCCGCGGTATTCGGCTATCCCCGCGCGGATATTTTCGGTGGGGACTTCGAGTTCACGGGCGACGGCGACGGCGGCGGTGGCGTTGAGCACGTTGTGCATGCCGGGGACTTTGAGCGTGAATTCACCGAGATCTTCGCCGCGGAAGGCGAGGCGGAAGCGGCTGGACATGTGGCCGAGATCGATGTGGGTGAGGTGGAGGTCGGCTTGGGAGCTGACGCCGTAGGTGACTGTGCGGCGCTTGACGTTGGGTAGCACCTGTTGCACGTTTTCATCATCGAGGCAGAGGATGGCGCAGCCGTAGAAGGGGACTTTGTTGACGAATTCGGTGAAGCAGCGGCGGATTTCCTCGA
>CAMATG010000343.1 GCA_945860645.1 Candidatus Sulfopaludibacter sp. SbA3
CCAAATCCGCATGGCCGCAGTCTACAACAACCGCATAATTGCCGATAAGCAAATCAGCAATGGCGTTGGAAATCTGGAGCAACGATAGGTTCGATAGCGACCACGCACCCGTCCGCGAAGCCGCCGGCGAACTCTGGCGTCGCCATCTCGACGCCTTCCACCACCACCCGCTACTGTCCGGCCAGCACCACGGCATGCCCCGGGGCCCCCAGATCACCGAACCCTCCCGCCGCTCCTGCCATTGGGCTGCCACCCCGGCCAACGACGCCATCCTCGCCGAACCCACACCCGAAGGCGCCCGCCGCAAACCCGCCAATGCCCGACCCTCCCAACACAATCCCCTCGCCCTGTGGCAAATGGCGCGTCCGTTGGTGGCTCTCCTCCACCATGGCCGATTCCTACAGCTCCAAAGACGTCATCGCCATGATCATCGAGGATCGCCAATCGGGCCGCAACGCCGCCCTCCCCCGCGATTTCGAAGACACCTCCCTCCGTCCCGTCCGCTTCCTTGCCCCGCGCCGCCTCCTGCTCTATAGCACCGAAGAAGACGCCTACTTCGAAGCCCGGTTCGACACCACTATAACCAACAAACTCGCCCGCCCCGAAGACGCCATCGACGACTACGCCCCCATCGTTCTCACCCGTGTCCAGGAAGGCACCGTCGTCATTTGGAGCCTTTTCGGCACCGCCGCCTTCCTCGCTTTCGCCGGCGCCATCGGCCTCGCCACTGAACACCGCGGCCTCCCCGTCGTGCTCGCGCTCCTGCTGGCCGGCGCCTTCCTCTTCTTCCCTCTCCGCTTCGCCACCGAACGCCGCCGCCAGATGGTCGATCCTACCCACGGCCTCATCGTCAGCGAAGTCCACAGCGCCATCCACCACTCGGAAACCCGCTATCTCTCCGAGGAGTTCACCCGCCTGGAATACCGCCGCCGCATCCCCATCCTCACCGGCAAGCGGGACGTCCCCCTCATCGATTTCTCCCAGGCCGAACTCGTCGCCACCCGCCTCGGCCTGCCCATCACGGGGAAACCGTAATCCCCTCCCGCCGCGCCCTCGCCTTCGCCGCCTCTTCCTCCCGGTTCTTCTTCGGCGCAGCCGTCGACAACTCCCCCAACAACCGCCGCGAAACCCCCGCCACGTCCTCCACCGCCGCCAGAAACGCCGCCTCGTTGGCCTTCGATGGCTTCGTCGACCCGCTGATCTTCCGCACAAACTGCAACGCCGCCGCCCGGATCTCGCTCTCCGTCACCGGCGGGTCAAAGTTGAATAACGGCTTAATACTTCGGCACATAAGAGGAATCCCTTTCCGTCATGGTACCGGCACGAACGTAGACGCATCGCACCAAGTATCCAGCCCGCCCCCCTGACCCGAGAACGGCGTAACGAAATACCGCCCTGTGCAATCCGGCGCCAATACCTGCAATGCTCGCGCCTCGTCCCCCACATCGGCCAAATTCATCTGCCGCTCCAACTCCGCCAACCGTCTCCGCTGCCCCTCCGTCAAAAGCCGCAAATTGGCCGCCATCCAAGCCGTCTCCTCCTCTTGAATCTCCCGCCGGATCATCTCCACCGCCACATACCGCACCCCCAACGCCATCGGGTCCAGCGGGCTCCGCGCGGTCTCCATCGCAATCTGTTTCTCCACCTCCTCCGCCAGCTCATCGCGTTGCCCCGCCCACGTCCAGAACATCCGATGTTGGAACCGCAACATCTGGATCTGGCTATCCGTCAGTCCCAAATAAGCCTTTGCCGCCTGAACCGGTACCGAATCAAGTTCGATCGGCCTAGGATTCCGGTACGGCAGCTTGTAGCAATAGAGCATCGCCGGGCACTCTTCCGCCACCAACCCCAACACATTCACCTCCGCCCACGTTCCCCGCAGCCGCATCGCCGCCTCCAACGGAGCCAACTTCCCCCGCTGTTCCTCCGTCAACAGCGCCACATTCCGCGGCACCAAAGCCGCCCGCCGCGCCACGATCTCCCGTCGGATCGTCTCAATCTCCACATACCGCACGCCCAATGCCATCGGGTCCAACGGGCTTCGCGCCTTCTCCGCCGCAATCTCCGTCTGCAAATCGGAGATGCGCTCAAGCCGCCCCATCTCCCAAGTCGAAAAGTCAACGCCCCGCTGCAGGATCTGGTCCAACTGCCCATCTGTCAGCCCCAAATACGGAATAATCCGCTCAAACTGCTGACCCCAGCCCAACAATCCAAAACCCAAAAATAAAACCAGCCCCCGCACTACGGCTGGAACCCGCCCGACCCCAGCAAAAACGCTGCCGAACACCCCGTCGTACCCCCAAAAAACGGAATAACCGCACCCGCTCCGGAGCCAACCGGGTCAAAAATGAATCCCCCACCCACGCCAAATGTCAACCGTGCCGAACAATCCTCCGGCAGCAGTTTCAACACCTTCGCCTGATCCCCCGTCGAAACCAATTTCAACGCCTCCTCCAGCGCCTTCAGTTTCACCTTCTGCGCCTCCGTCAACACCGCCACATTCGCCGGCACCAACGCATCGCCTCGCTCGGCAATCTCCCGCCGGATCGCCTCCACCTCCGCATACCGCACCCCCAGCGCCGCCGGATCCAGCGGCGTCTTCGCCGTCTCAACAATAATCTCCAATTGAACCTCGCTCATCCGCCGCTGCCGCAGCGCCGCCCAACGCGAGTAATCGTCAATCTGCCGCTGCATCTTCGCCACCTGCTCATCGGTCAGCGCCAGGTATGTGCGAATCTCCCCCAAATACTGCGGAAACGGTCGCAAAATGGGCGACGTGCCCCCTTGCCCCCACAGCGAGCCGGCAACAAAAAGACAAAGGTAGAGATACCGCATGACCAACAAATTACCATTTACCGCGCCCGCGCAAAAGCCCCCGCCCGTTGCAAACCCGGCGTGCAAACGTTCCCATACCGGATCCCACCCAGCGGGTCCTGCACCACCGAATCCGTCGACGTACCCGCCGTATCCCGGCACCTGTTCGGCATCAGCAAGAACCCTTCCGCCTGCGCCCCGGTGTCCACCAGTTGCAACGCCTCTTCCAACGCCTTCATCTTCGTCCGCTGCGCCTCGCTCAACACCCGCAAATTCGCCGCAATCACCGTCGCCCGCCGCGCCGCGATCTCCCTTCGCAACCGTTCCATCTCGGCATACCGAGCCCCCAGCACCGCCTCGTCAATCGGTTCCTTGGCCGTCTCCGCGGCAATCTCAAACGGCAGCACCGACGCCATCCGCTCATACTTCGGCGCCATCCACTCTTCAAACTCCGCGTTCTGCTGCCGGATCTGCTGCACCTGCGTCTCGGCAAGCGAAAGGTAATCCCGAATCAGCGCCAAAAACGCCGACAGCGGGAATCCCCCACCCTGTCCAAAAACCGATCCAACCGCCAGCAAGCCAATCAAGACGAGTCGCATGACCCATCCTACCCCCGCCGCAATGGCGAAATCTGCCGACCCTCCGCCGAGAAATTCCCCGCATCCAGAAACTCCAAAAACGCCGCTTTCCGCGCCGGCCATTCGCTATCGAGCATAGAAAACCAAGCCGTGTCCCGATTCCGTCCCTTCATAATCATGTGCTGCCGGAACATCCCTTCATACACAAAACCCAACCGCGCCGCCGCCAGCCGCGAGGGTTCATTGCAGGAGTTGCACTTCCACTCATACCGCCGGTACCCCAGCCCATCAAAGACATATTGCATCAACAGAAACATCGCCTCAGTCGCCGCCGGTGTCCGTTGCAACAACGGCGTATACAAAATATTCCCAACCTCCACTACCCGATTCGCCGCATCAATCCGCATGAGCGACGCATACCCCACCGCCCGCCCGCAAACGAGGATGGCAAAAAACACCGCGTCTTCCGCGGCAGCCTTCCGAGCCACGGCTGCCCGAAAGGAGTCAAAATCCGCAAACGGCCCATCGCCCAAGTAAAGCCAAAGGGAATCGTTAGCGGGATCATTCAACCCAGCTGTCCAAAGCGATTCCGCATGCAACTCCGCCGACAGCGGAGCCAACGTAGTAAACCGCCCGGCCAGCGAAACCCGCGAAGGCCGCTCCGCCGCCCCCGCGTCCGTCAACACCTCTCCAATCGGCAACCTCATACCCCTCATTTTCCACAGCTTTCCCACAGGGCCGTGCTACCGGAATTCCCCGGCCCGGAAATCCCCTTACTGCACCTGCGTCTTCGCAAACTCTGCCGCCTGCTTCGTTAACCGCGCCACCGTCTCCGCATCCGCCTTCACGCCCCCGCCGCCCTTAAAAACCATCATCGCGTTCGTCGCCGCCAACCCATGCCCGCCCGCCGCCGCCTTCTGCCACCACTTCGCGGCCTCCGGTATATTCTGCGGCGTCCCATTCCCAACCGCATATAGCATCCCCACCATCGCCTGCGCCGGCACATACCCCGCCTCCGCCGCCTGCAACGTCAACGCAAACGCCTCCGCCGGCTTCGAATCCAACAACCCGCCGCCCTTACAAAACAGCTCCGCTCCCGCCTCTTTCGCCGTCCCGCACGAAGCATAATCATGCCGATACCCCGCCGCCTTCGCCGTCACCCCGGCCAGCCAATTCTCCCATCCCCCCTCCGGCGCCTTCCGCTCCGGCCGCCCAATATCCCCCCGAAACTCCGGATCCCGCACCGGCGCCAAAAAGCTCGCCGCCATCGTCCGTAACTCGTCGTCCTTGTTCGTCAATAACCCCACCAGCGCCCGGAAAATGGCCGGATCCTGCCGCACCCCGCGCAGCTGAAACCGCGCCGCATAGATCAACCCATCCACGGCCCCCACCCGGTCCGCCTGCTCCACACCCGTCTCCGTCAACGCAATCAGCGCCGCCTGCGCCGCCGCCGACCGCCAATTCGCATTCACCGTCAACGCCCGGATCGCCTCCCGCCGCACCGCGGCCGAAGCATCCGTCGCCAACAACGCCAACGCCTTCATCGTCCCCTCGCCCAAATTCACCTCCGCGCACGTCCGCGCCGCCGCCGCCCGCACCACGGCGTCCTTGCTCGCAAACAACTTCTCCACCGCCCCCGCGTCCCCCACCAGCGCCAGGTCCGGATAGTACCCATTCCGCAACACCGGAGCCTTCGCCAGCAAGGCCTTCTCAGAAGCCGACAGCGGCAACGTCCGGTTCCGCAACCGCGTCGCCCAGCCAATGGCCTCATCGTTGCTCGGCGGATGATACGTCCGCGCCCCGTGGTCATCAAACTCCCGATAAATCACGTGCACGCCCTTCGCCTGCGTCCGGCTGTATCCATCGCGGACGTTGGTCAAGTGGTGCGACAAATCCCGCCGCCCCAGAACCATATAGAACTGTGGCCCCTTCTCCGGATCCACGGCCTTATCGACATGCGAAGGCATCTTCCACCAAGTCCACGAATAGGAAATCGCCGCCGCCACCAGGGGCGGATACGCCATCGCCATCTCGCCCGAAATCTTCCCGCCCTCGCCCTTGCCGTACATATAGACCCGCCGCGGGTTGATCGGATACGTCTTCAACGCCCACGCCAGCAGCTTCTGGATCGGTTCATGGTCCATCGGTCCGAACTTCTGCCCCTGCGGATGCCCCCCAATCAGGACATACTGATCCAATAAACCCTGCCGTTTCAACGCCTCGCGCACGGGGTAGATCTCATCACCGGTCGGCCGGTCGTGTTCCGGGACGCAAAGAAACAGCCCCAGTTGCCCCGTAGGATTCGCCGGCGCCTCCGCCACATAGCGGATGATCGTCTTCCCATCGGCGTCCTTCAACTCCTTTTCCTCGGCGCCAAACGCCGGCAGCAGAGCAAGTCCAAGGAGGGTCGTAAGTCGCAACAGAGTCTTCATGGTGAGGTACCGTTTGACGACTATACTCTAACGCCGCCACTCCCCACAATCGCCATAACCGATCCCCAATAGACGACTTGGTATAATGAAAGCGAGAAGGTCTGTCCTCTGTCGCCAATCCGGCGGTAAAGCGGCAGGCTTTTCCACTTTCGGGACCTCGATTTCGCGAATTGCAAAATTGAAGGAGCCTCCCATAGTTTGTTGATAATAAACCAGTAAGGTCTGTTTTCAGGTTGCGCCAGGAGGTCCCGATGACGCTACTTCTTCTAGCCGCCACCCTCACCGGCCTCATCACCGACACCGCCGGCGCCGCCATCGCCAACGCCACCGTCGAAGTCGTCAACCCCACCGGCCCCGCCACCAAAACCGACGAAACCGGCCACTTCCGCTTCCCGGACCTACCCAGCGCCCAAGTCCAACTCCGCATCCGCGCCCTCGGTTTCGCGACGCAAGTCTGTCCCGCCGCCCCCGTCATCCGGATGGAGGTGAACCTGGAACTCCAGTGCTGTTACTGCGAAGAGACGCCCCCGCGCTATAAACAAAAACCCGCAGCCACAGCCAGCCTAAAAGGCGACATCTTCGCCACAGGCCTGGACGACAACGGCGAAGCCACCCTCACCCCCCGCGCCGGCGGCGCCCCCATCCGCCTCCACCTCGTCGGCCCCGGTACCTTCGAATTCCCCAACCTCCCGCCCGGCCGCTACTCCCTGAAGATCGCCGTCCCCACATACGCGAACTTCGAAATCGACACCCTCGAAATCACCCCCAAAACCGAAACCACAATCGACGGCGCCATCGCTCTCTCCGAAACCAAAGTCACGCGCACCGTCTTCCGCCAAAAGCCCGGCCCCCCGAACATGGTCTGCCTATGACCCCGCTCCTCGCCGCCATCCTCACCGGCCTCGTCGTCGATATCACCGGTGCCCCCATACCCAACACCAAAGTCGAATACCGCAAGGACGAATCCGTCCGCACCGACAACAACGGCCGCTTCACCACC